>JAOPWO010000435.1 GCA_025965635.1 Modestobacter sp.
GCAGCTGGGCTGGGGTTCCGGAACGGCTCCGCCGTGCTGGGGGTGTCGATGGACGCAGCTGGGCTGGGGTTCCGGAACGGCTCCGCCGTGCTGGGGGTGTCGATGGACGCAGCTGGGCTGGGGTTCCGGGACGGCTCCGCCGTGCTGGGGGAGAGCTGATGTACGGGATCGACACCGACCGTCCGACCCACGCGGCGGGCGCCGTCGACCTGCGCTCGGACACCCTCACCCGGCCGACGCCGGGCATGCGCCGGGCCATGGCCGAGGCCGAGGTGGGCGACGACGTCTACCGCGAGGACCCCACGGTGAACGCGCTCGAGGAGCGGGTCGCCGACCTGTTCGGCCACGAGGCGGCGCTGTTCGTCCCCTCCGGGACGATGGGCAACCAGATCGGCCTGCGGCTGGTCTGCGAGCCCGGCCAGGAGGTGCTCGGTGACGCCGACTGCCACGTGCTGACCTACGAGATGGGAGCGGCGGCCGCGCTGTTCGGGCTGTCCAGCCGCACCGTCGTCTCCGGCGGTGGCCGGCTGTCGGCCGACCAGCTCATCGCCCAGGTGCGCCCGCACGGCGACTGGCACCTCACGCCCACCGCCGCGATCGCGGTGGAGAACACGCACAACCGCGGCGGTGGCCTGGTGCAGCCGCTGGCGGAGCTGGAGCGGCTGTTCGATTGGTCGCGCGGCGCCGGGGTGAACGTGCACCTGGACGGCGCGCGGCTCTTCAACGCCCACGTGGCCTCCGGCGTCCCGTTGTCCACCTACGGGCGGCTCGCCGACACCGCGTCGGTCTGCCTGTCCAAGGGCCTCGGTGCGCCCATCGGCTCGGTGCTGGTCGCCAGTGCCGAGCGGATCGCCGCCGGGCGGTTGTGGCGCAAGCGACTCGGCGGCGGCATGCGGCAGGTCGGGGTCCTGGCCGCGGCTGCGCACTACGCGCTCGACCACCACCTCGAGCGGCTCGCCGAGGACCACGAGCACGCCCGGCTGCTCGCCGAGCGGCTCGGCGTCGACCCGGCGACGGTCGAGACGAACATGGTCGCCGTCGGCGGCGTGGAGGCCCCGCTGGTCGCCGAGGCCGCGAAGGCCCAGGGCGTCCTGGTCGGCCAGGTCAGCGCCGACCGGATCCGGCTGGTCACCCACCTCGACGTCGACCGCGCCGCCATGGACCACGCGGCGAAGGTGCTCAGCACGCTGATCTGACCGCGGTGGTGACTAGGCGGCCGCGGCGAGCTCGGTCCCGTCCCGCAGCGCGGTGAGCAACGCGATGTCGCGGGCGTGGCCCGCCGAGGGGGAGCCGTCGAGCTCGCTCGGGGTCTCCACGACCACCGGGACGCCGGCCACCTCGGGGTGGGCCAGCAGCTCGGCGAACGGGGCGGCGCCGATCGAGCCCGCACCGATCGTGGTGTGCCGGTCGCGGGTGGAGCCGCAGGTGTCCAGCGAGTCGTTGGCGTGCACCAGACCCAACCGGCCGGTGCCGACGGTGGCCACCAGGGCGTCCAGGGTCGCGGTCATCCCGCCGGGGACGGCGAGGTCGTGCCCGGCCGCCCAGGCGTGGCAGGTGTCGAAGCAGACCCCGACAGCCGGGTGGTGCTCCAGCGCGGCGAAGTAGGGGCCGAGCTCCTCCACGGTCGCGGCCAGCGACTTCCCGCCACCGGCGGTGGGTTCGATGAGCAGCCGTGGCCCCCCGTCGGGCAGGTCGGTGAGCAGCGGCAGCAACCGCTCGTGCAGCTGGCGCAGCGCGGCCTCGTAGCGGTCCGGGCCCACGGCGGACCCGGCGTGCACCACCACCCCGGCGCAGCCCAGCTGGGCGCCCCGGGCCAGGTTGTGCGCGATCGTGGCGACCGACTGCTCGACGGTGGCCTCGCTGGGCGAGCCGACGTTGACCAGGAACGGCGTGTGGATGAACGAGGGCACGCCCCGCTCGACGCAGCCGGCGGTGAAGGCGGCGTCCTGCCGCGGGTCGCCGGCGCTGGGCTTCCAGCCCCGCGGGTTGCCGACGAACACCTGGACGGCGCGGGCGGCGACCGCGTCGGTGTAGGCCAGGCCGCCCTTGGCGAGCCCGCCCTTCACCTGGACGTGGGCGCCGATCGGGGGCGGGCCGGGACGGCGGGGAGAGGTCACGAGGAAGAGGTCACCCGAAGCTGATGAGGATGCGGACGGTGCTGCCCTGGTCGACGACGTCGCCGGCCTTGGGGCTCTGCTGGAACACCCGGTCACCGGCGATGAACGTCTCCGCGTCGGCCTTCAGTCCCACGGCCGTCAGGGCCGCGACGGCCTCGTCCTGGGACTTGTCCTTCACGTCGGGCACGGTCACCTGGGGCAGGCCGACGGACACGGTGATCGTGACGGTGCTGCCGTAGGGCTTGGCCCCGTCACCCGGGCCGGGCGTCACGCGCATGACCTGCCCGGTCGCGACGTCGGCACTGCGGCCCTCCTCGCGCTTGACGGTGAAGCCGCGCTCCTCCAGGTTCGTCTCCGCCGCAGCGGGACTCTGCCCGACGACGTCGGGCACCTCGACCGGTGCCCGGCCGGAGCTGACGACGACGGTCACCGACTGGTCGCGCTTGAGGTCGGTGCCGGCCGGCGGGTCGAAGGAGATGACGCTGCCCGCGGGGACGGTGTCGCTGAAGCCCGATGCCGGCACCAGCGGGGTGGGCTGCTCGGCCAGCGCGGCCTGCACCGCGTCCAGCGGCTTTCCGACCAGCTCGGCGGCGACGCTGAACCGCTCCGGGCCCTTGGAGACCACCAGCTCCACGTCCGAGCCGCGGACCAGCCGACCCTGGGTGGGGTCGGCGGCGATCACGGTGCCCTCGGGGACGTTCTCGCTGAACTGCTCGTCGGCGAAGACCGGCGACAGCCCGGCCTCCTGGACCAGCCCCACCGCTGTCTTCTCGGGCTGGCCGACCAGGGTCGGGACGTCGGTGAACCGGCCCTCGCCCAGCCACCAGCCGACGGCGCCGATGGTGATCGCCAGCAGCAGCACCAGGGCGACGCCCAGCCGGGCGCGGCGCCGCCGGATGTGCGGTGGGACCCCGGGGCGCACGGCGGCGGACCGGGGGGCGACCCCGGGGCGCGCGCCGGACACCGACGTGGTGGGTCCCGG
>JAOPWO010000426.1 GCA_025965635.1 Modestobacter sp.
ACCAGCCGGTAGACGATCACCGTCTTTTCCTGACCGATCCGGTGCGCCCGGTCGACGGCCTGGGCCTCACTCGCCGGGTTCCACCAGGGGTCGAGCACGAAGACGTAGTCGGCCTCGGTGAGGGTGAGCCCGAACCCACCGGCCTTGAGGCTGATCAGGAACACCGGTGCGGTGCCGGTGCGGAACTCCTCGATCCGGGAGTCCCGGTCGCGGGTCTGCCCGTCCAGGTACACCGACCCGATCCCCTCGCCGTCCAGCCGATCGCGGACGGAGCGGAGGAAGCGGGTGAACTGGCTGAACACCAGCACCCGGTGACCCTCGGCGACGACCTCCCGCAGGTGGTCGAGGAACGCGTCGGCCTTGCTGGACCCGATGTCCGCGTAGGCCGGGTCGATCAGCGCCGGGTCCAGGCTCAGCTGCCGGAGCAGGGTGAGCGACCGGAAGATCGTCATCCGGTTCTTCGACATGTCCTCGACCAGGCCGAGGACCTTGCTCCGTTCCCGCTGCAGGTGGGTCTGGTAGAGCTTCTCGTGCTCCGGGTTGAGCACCACCTCGAGGACCTGCTCCTGCTTGGGTGGCAGGTCGGCGGCCACCAGCTCCTTGGTCCGCCGGAGCATCAGCGGCCGGATCCGTCGGCGCAGCACGGCCAGCCGTTCGGCGTCGCCGTCCCGCTCGATCGGGATCCGGTAGAACTCGGTGAACCGCTGCGGGTCGGGGAACAGCCCGGGCGCGACGATCGACATCAGCGCCCAGAGGTCCATCACGCTGTTCTCCAGCGGCGTCCCGGTGAGCGCCAGCTTGAACGGCGCCTCCAGCCGGCGCGCGCACTGGTAGGTGCGGGCCTGGTGGTTCTTCACGAACTGCGCCTCGTCGAGCACCAGCCCCCGCCACGGCAGGCCGGTCCACGCCTCGGCGTCGATCCGGAGCAGCGCGTACGAGGTGATGACGAGGTGCGCGCCGGCCACCCGGCGTCGCAGCCCGGCGCCGCGGCGCCGCTCGGTCTCCGCCACCGTGACCACCCGCAGCCCCGGTGCGAACCGCGCGGCCTCCCGGGCCCAGGTGGACACCACGCTCGTGGGCGCCACCACCAGCACCGGTGCGGCGTCCAGCTCGCCGGCCTGGTGTGCGCGGCAGAGCAGCGCCAGGGTCTGCAGCGTCTTGCCCAGGCCCATGTCGTCGGCCAGCACCCCGCCGAGCCGGTGGTCCCACAGGAACGACAGCCAGCCGTAGCCGTCCTGCTGGTAGGGCCGCAGCTCCGCGACCAGCCCGGCCGGCAGCGGCGGTGGTCCGGCGTGCTCGGCGTCGATGAGCCCGCGCACCTCGCGGGTCCAGCGCTCGCTCTGCTCCTCCACCACCCCGAGGCCGAGCAGTTGTTCCCACAACCCCGCCTGGAAGCGGCTGACCCGCACCCGGTCGCCGTCGCCGGGTACGTCCTGGAGGGCCCGGGCCTCCTCGATGAGCAGGCGCAGCTGCTCGAACTCGGGGCGCTGCAGCGAGAACCAGGTGCCCGACAGCAGCACCAGCCGGGTGCGCCCGGCGGCGAGCGCCTGGAACAGGGTGGCGAACGGCACGTGCTGGCCGTCCATGGTCACGGTGACCCCGAGGTCGAACCAGTCGGACTCCTGGCTGTCCCGGGCGCTGAAGGTGATCTGCGGCGCCGAGGTGGTCTGCCGGTACGCCGTGGGGGTGCCCGCCACCGACACGTCGACCCCCGGGTCGGTGCGCAGGGCCGGGAGCACCTCGGTGGTGAACTCCAGGGCCTCCATGCCGGTCAGCTCCGTGGTGCCGGCCAGCCGGCCCTCGGGCGTCCACAGCTCGGCGAGCCCGGCCACCGGGCCGGGCAGGGCCTCCACCAGCAGGTGCTCGGCGGCCAGGTCGCGGCCGGTGCCGGCTTCCGCGGCGTCGACCCCGTCGGGCAGGGGGAACGTGCGGTCGAGGCCGTAGCCCACCGACCAGCTCACCGAGACCGACGCGTCGCCGGGGTAGTGGACGGCGACGGCGAGCCGCGGCGGGGGGACGTCGGGGAGCTCCACCGAGCCGTCGGCCGAGATCACCGGCACGGCCTGCCGCAGCCCCGGGTACCAGTCGCGGAGGAACCGGTCGACGTCACCGGCCGGGATGGCGATGGGCCGCCCGCGCGCCACGAGGCCGGCCAGCGCGGGCGGTGCCGGCTGGTCGAGCCGGGCCAGCACCAGGCCCGGCGCCCCGGTGCCGGTACCGGTCCCGTCGAGAGTGACCCCGTGCGGGGGCATGCCGAGGAAGGACAGGCGGGCCGGGTCGACCGCTCGGCCCTCGAGCCGTAGGACGGCGTGCACCTCGGTGCGGTCGCCGTCGTGGCGGAGGTCGAGCGCCACGTCCGCGGGCGCGTGCGCGAGCGCCACCGGCCGGGCCGGACGCTCGGCGGTGACCAGCTCGACGCCGTCGGCCACCGCCTCGGCGAGCAGTCGCCAGAGCCCGGCCCCGAACTCGTGCAGGTACACGTCGACCGCGGCGTAGGAGTAGTACTGGTTCCGCGCCGCCTGGTGGGTGGCGTGCAGCGCGCGCATCGCCGCCAGGTGTGCCGGGTCCCAGCCGGCCCGGGCGTTGTCGTACTGCAGCTGCCGCCAGGACACCCCGGTGCGCACCCACTGGCCACGCCGGCCGGGGACCACGGGCCGCAGCCGGACCAGGCGCTGCGGGACGCCCGGTGAGCCGACCGAGGCACGCCCCCGGCCGGGCTCCGGCTCGACGACCTCGAACTGCAGCCCGATCGGCACCATGGCGCGCGGCGACCGGTCCGCGGTCGCGGCCACCAGCTCCTCGAGCTCCTGCTCCCAGCCGCTGGCCGGCGGGCGCGAACTGCCCGGCGCCGGCCGGACGCGCGAGCGCATCGACAGCAGGAGGGCGACGGCGTGCTTGCAGTCCTCACCGACCGGGCAGGTGCAGGCACCCACCCAGCCGATCCGGCTGCCCTCCGCTCGGACGACCGTCGTCCGGTAGGGCATCGGCCCATTGCCCTGCACGAGCGCGGTGACCCGGCGGGCGTCCTCGGCCAGCTGCAGTCCGAGCACGCGGCGGAGCACGTAGGGCCGGGCGCGGTCGACCACCTCCGGTCCGACGGCGTCGGTCAACGCCGCGTCGGTGACCATCTCCTGCCAGTCGCCGAGCACCCGCCCAGGCTACGGGCGGGCACCGGCAGGACGGCCCGGGTCGCGGAGCGACCCGCGGGCGGGCCAAGATCGGCGCATGAGCGACCCTCGGGCCGGACAGCCTGCGCAGCCTGCCGACCTCATCGACGTCCCGCACCTGGTGACGGCCTACTACACCGTCGAGCCCGACCTGGCCGACCCGGCGCAGCAGGTCGCCTTCGGCACCTCCGGGCACCGCGGCTCGTCGCTGGACGGCGCGTTCAACGAGGGGCACATCCTCGCCACCACCCAGGCCATCTGCGATTACCGGGCCGGCCAGGGGTTCGACGGCCCGCTGTTCGTCGGCCGCGACACCCACGGGCTGTCCGAGCCGGCCTGGGTGAGTGCGCTGGAGGTGCTGGCCGCCAACGACGTGACCGTGCTGGTCGACGGCAGCGACCGGTACACGCCCACGCCGGCGGTCAGCCACGCCATCCTCACCGCGAACCGGGGGAAGGCCAGCGGACTGGCCGACGGCATCGTCGTCACCCCCTCGCACAACCCGCCCCGGGACGGCGGGTTCAAGTACAACCCGCCGTCCGGCGGCCCGGCCGACACCGATGCGACCGGCTGGATCGCCCGCCGCGCCAACGAGCTGCTCGCCGCCGGGCTGGGCGGCGTGCAGCGGATCCCCTTCGCCCGGGCCCGCGCCGCCGCGCAGTCCTACGACTTCCTCGGCAGCTACGTCGACGACCTGCCCACCGTCCTCGACCTCGACGCGGTCCGCGCGGCCGGCGTCCGGATCGGCGCGGACCCGCTGGGCGGCGCCAGCATCGACTACTGGGGGGCGATCGCCGAACGGCACCGGCTGGACCTCACGGTGGTGAACCCGCTGGTCGACCCCACCTGGCGGTTCATGACCCTGGACTGGGACGGCAAGATCCGGATGGACTGCTCCTCCCCCGCCGCGATGGCCTCGCTGATCGGCGCCAAGGACGACTACTCGATCGCCACGGGCAACGACGCCGACGCCGACCGGCACGGCATCGTCACCCCCGACGGCGGCCTGATGAACCCCAACCACTTCCTCGCCGT
>JAOPWO010000427.1 GCA_025965635.1 Modestobacter sp.
GCCGTCCGCAGCGAGCTGCGCGGCCGGTACCCACGGCACCCCTGGCCGGAGGACCCGGCCGCGGCGACCCCGACCCGGCGGGCCGCCCCGCGCCGTCCGGCGGGCTGAGGGTCGGGCGGTGGACCAACCAGCTGAGGACCTCCACGCTTCCGCCCTGCATGCGGGCCGCCGGCACATCCCGACGCCGACCGGTTCTCCTCACGGCGGCGACGGTGTGCCCAGGACACGCCGGCCCGGCTCTGGACCGGTCATCGCCTGTGAACCCGGCGGGAATGCCCGCGTCCTGGATGTGGTGAGCCGAGTGCCGGTCCGGTGCACGCCCCCGGGCCTCATCTCCTGCCGCTGCGTGCGGCCACTCGCCGAGAGGCGGCTGTCGGGCCGGCCACCGGCACGACGACGGCCGTCCGGTCCCGCACCGGCCGGCCGTCGCGCTGCCACCGGGTCTCAGGTGGCGTGGCCGTCCTCGGGGTCCGCATCGTCGGGCAGGTCCTGCGGAACGCCCTCCGAGGGGGCGCGGTGCCGCCCCGGCTCGAGGTCCTCCGCCAACCGCTGGGCCACGTCGGGGAGCTGGTCTGCGCCGGTCGGGTGCTGATCTGGTTCGGTCACGCCCTGGCACCTTCCCCGCGGGGCCAGGATCGAACCGGTCGGGTCCCGCCGATGAGCATCGGCACCCGACCCGGCCCCTCCGGCGACGGACCACATCACCGACCTGGGAGAACCCCCTGACCGCGACCCGGTGCCGGCCGACCCGCAGACCCCGAGCCCGGCGGGCCCGATGCGCGGCGCGGCGCGGACATGATCGACCAGGTGGTCCGGCGCCGACATGGTGCTGCACCACCGGGACCTCGCCCGGGCCACCGGCCAGGACGACACCATCGACCCGGCGAGCTGGAGCGGAGGCGACCCGGGCTGCTGGAGGTGCGCCGGGTCAGCGGGCGGCGCGGGCGAGCAGGAAGACCCGCGGCGAGCTCTCCGCCGGGCCGTCCGGTCGGCGGAGCACCTGCTCGTGCACCTCGAAGCCGGCCTCGGCGAGGAGGGCGACGACCTGCTCGGCCGGCCGGAGGTACAGCTGGAGGTCGACGGTGTGGCCGAGCCACTCGGGAGCATGCCGGACCGCGTCGCCGACCTGGCAGGCCAGCAGCAGCTGCCCACCGGGGGCGAGCACGCGGGCGAACTCGGCGAACACGACCGGGAGGTCGTCGGTCGGGATGTTGACGATCGAGTACCAGGACACGACCCCTGCCTGGCTGCCGTCGGCCAGGGCCAGACCGGTCATCGTGCCGACCTCGAAGACCAGGTGCGGATGCGCCCGGCGGGCCTCGGCGACCATCCCGGGGGACAGGTCGATCCCGGTCACGTCGAGCCCCACCCGGTCCAGGTGCGCCGTGACGTGGCCCGGCCCGCACCCCAGGTCGGTGACGGCACCACCCCCGGCCGCGGACACCAGCTCGGCGAACGCGGCCAGGGCTGCCCGGTCCAGCGGCTGGTCCGCCAGGTCGGAGCCGAACTCCGCGGCGTAGTCGGCCGCGATGGCGTCGTACGCCGCGCGGGTCGACGCGGCGGATCCCGGTTCGCTCACGCCTCAGCGTCCGGGCGCGCCGCGAGGAAGCTCCCGACCGCGTCGGCGGTCGCCGGGGGCAGGCCGTCGACCACCTGCCGCACGCAGTCCGCCGACGTCGTGCCGTGCTCCCGCGGACAGGCGCGGACCGCGCTGTCGGTGCCCGCCGGCAGCGCCGCCCGCATGTCGCCCCCGATCCAGGAGGACAGTCCCGCTCCGCTCAGGAGAAGCAGCGGGGTGCGCTCGGCGGCCATGCCGCTCACGCTAGGGGTGGGGTCGGACAGGACCTCCGTCAGCGGCGACGCGGGCCCGGTTCGACGGCCCGCCGGAGCACCCGGTGCACCGTGCCGGGGTCCTCCGCCGCGCCGCTGACACGGTCCGGCGAGACCGCACGATGCGTAGTCGCCGCCCATCCCCGACTCGGCGCCTGACGCCACCGCGGCCCCGGCTCAGGCCGGCTGGAGCTCCGAGACGACGGACGCCGGAGCCGGCTCGTAGCCGAGCGGACGACGCCGGAACGAGCCGGTGCCGTGCGACACCGACCGCAGCGACCCGGCGTAGTCGAGCAGCTCGCGTTCGGGCACCTCGGCGAACACCGTCGTCCGGTCCTCCTCGGCGGCGGCCGTGCTGCCGGTGACCCGGGCGCGCCGGCTGGACAGGTCGCCGAGCACCGCGCCCACGTGGTCGGCGGGCACCGTGACCTCCACGGCCCACCACGGCTCCAGCACCCGGGTGCCCGCGGCGGCGGCCAGCTCACGCAGCCCGAGCGCGCCGGCGGCCTGGAACGCAGCGTCGGAGGAGTCGACCGAGTGGGCCTTGCCGTCGACCAGCGTGACCGTGACGTCGACCAGCGGCCGGTCGCCGCCCACCCCCGCGGCGGCCTGGGCCCGGATGCCCTTCTCCACGCTGCCGTGGAACTGGCCGGGCACCGAACCGCCGACCACCCGCTGCCCGAAGGTGATGCCCGAGCCGGGCCCACCCGGCCGGCCCTCCAGCACCACGACGGCGTACTGCCCGTGGCCGCCGGACTGCTTCACGTGCCGGGCAGTGACGGTCGCCGGCCCGGCCAGCGTCTCGACCAGCGCCACCCGCACGGGCGGGGTCTGCACCGCCACGCCGTACCGGTTGCGCAGCCGGTCGAGCAGCACCTCGGCGTGGGCGTCGCCCACGCACCACAGCAGGACCTGCCCGGTGTCGGTCCGCCGTTCCAGCCGGACGGTGGGGTCCTCGGCCAGCAGCCGGGTCAGCGCGGCCGAGAGCCGGTCCTCGTCCGCCCGGGACGGCGCCTGCACCGCGATCGGCAGCTGCGGGTCGGGCAGCCGCCACGGCGGCACCAGCACCGGACGCTCGGGGCTGGACAGCGTGTCGCCGGTCTCCGCGCTGGACAGCCGGGCGACCGCGCAGATGTCACCCGCCGGGCACTCGGGCACCGGCCGGAGGGTGCTGCCCAGCGCGCTGGACAGGGCGCCGATCCGCTCGTCGGCGTCGTGGTCGGGATGCCCCCACTCGGTCAGCCCGTGACCGGACACGTGCAGCGCGACGTCGGGGCGGAGGGTGCCGGAGAAGACCCGGACGAGGGAGACCCGGCCCAGGTAGGGGTCGGTCGTCGTCCGGACGACCTCGGCGACCAGCGGGCCGTCGGGGTCACAGCCCAGCGGCGGCAGCGGTCGCCCGTCGAGGTCGCTGAGCTGCGGGCAGGGCCGCTGCAGCGGCGAGGGGAAGGCGGTCACGACCAGGTCGAGCAGCTCCCGGACCCCGGTCGCGGTGAGCGGGGCGACGCAGACCACCGGGTGCAGGTCGCCGCGGGTGACCGCCGTCCCGAGGTCGGCCGCGACCTCGGCGCCGGACACCTCTTCGCCGGCGAGGTACCGGTCCATCAGGAACTCGTCCTCGCTCTCGGCGATCACCGCCTCGATCAGCTCGGCGCGCAGCTGCGCGGCGTCGGGGTGGCCGGGGCGGGGCTCGAGGAGCGACACCGCCGGTTCCGGGGCGCCGTCGGCACCACGCTCGACCAGCTGCAGCAGGTGCACCCCGGCGCCGAACCGTTCCCGGCAGCTGCGCACCACCTCCGCGACGTCGGCCCGCGGCCGGTCGACCTGGGTGACCACCACCGCCCGCGGCAGGCCGACGGCGCGGCACTCGTCCCACAGCAGCTCGGTGCCGGCGTCGACGCCGGCCACCGCGGACACGACGAAGAGGGCCGAGTCGGCCGCGCGCAGAGCGGCCCGAACGTCGCCGAGGAAGTCCGGCGCCCCGGGGGTGTCGAGCAGGGTGATCCGGTGACCGGCGTGCTCGACGGTGGCCGCGTGCAGCGACACCGAGTGCTGCAGCCGGATCTCGACGTCCTCGGTGTCCAGGCACGTCGTGCCGTCCTCGACCCGGCCGGCCCGGGGCAGCGCCCCGGTCGCCGCCAGCAGCGCCTCGGCCAGCGTGGTCTTCCCCGCTCCGGCGCGACCCACCAGTGCCACGTTGCGCACCCGGTCAGGTGGCCGCGGCGCCGGCGCGCTGCGCTGGTCCCTGCCGGAGTCGGTGCGCGTGCGACTGGCCATCGGTCCTCCGCGAAGACGTCGTCGTCCCCCGATCGGGTCCAGCCTGGCCCTCGGGCCGCGACGGGACAAGGGCCCCGGCTCCGCCGGCGGGGGCGGGAGACCGGCACCACTGCCGACCCGCACTGCGCCGGGCCGGTGCGGCAGCGAGGATCGACCCGTGACTGAGCAGCCGACGACGGACGCCTGGGGCATCGACGCCAGCTGGATCGACGCCCTGGACACCGAACACACCATCGCCCCCGAGACGATCGACCGACTGCGGCAGGTGATCGGCCGACCACCCGCCGACCTGCTGGAGACCGCGCCGATCGTGGCCCGACCCGGCGACGCCCTGGAGGTGGACGAGGCGGACGTCGAGTGCGAGGACGGACAGACCCGGCACGTCGACGGGGAGCTGCCCGAGGACTTCCCGCTCGGCTACCACCGGCTGCGCACCCCCGACGGCCGCGAGCGGCGGCTGATCGTCTCCCCCGGCCGCTGCTGGCTGCCCGAGGGCTGGCGGGGCTGGGGCTGGGCGGTGCAGCTGTACGCGACCCGCGGCCGGGACAGCTGGGGCATCGGCGACCTCGGCGACCTGCGCACCGTCCGGGAGCTCGCCCAGGCCCAAGGCGCCGGCTTCGTGCTGGTCAACCCGCTGCACGCCGTGGCGCCGACCCCCGAGCAGGAGGCCAGCCCGTACCTGCCGGCGACCCGCCGCTTCCGCAACCCGGTCTACCTGCGGGTCGCCGAGGTGCCCGGCGCCGAGGGCGTGGACCTCGAGGCCGATGCCGGCCGGGCGCTGTCCGACGCCGAGCTCATCGACCGGGACGCGATCTGGGCGCACAAGCGCCGGGTGCTGCGCCGGGTCTTCGACACCGGCGCCGACCAGGGGCCGTTCCGTGAGTGGTGGTGGCACCAGGGCCAGCCGCTGATGGACTGGGCCACCTGGTGCGCCCTCGCCGACGTGCACGGTCCGGACTGGCACACCTGGCCCGAGGAGCTCCGCGACCCGCGCGGCGCCGCCGTCGCCGCGTTCGTGACCGGGAACGAGTCCGAGGTCGCCTTCCACGCCTGGCTGCAGTACGTCGTCGACCTGCAGCTGAGTGCTGCCACCGAGGGTCTGACCGTCATCCAGGACCTGCCGATCGGCGTCTCCGGTGGCGGCGCGGACGCCTGGGCGTGGCAGGAGGTCCTCGCCTCAGGAGTGAGCGTCGGTGCTCCGCCGGACGCCTTCAACAGCACCGGACAGGACTGGGGTTCCCCGCCGCTGGTGCCGTGGCGGCTGCAGGCCGCCGGCTACGAGCCGTTCATCCAGTCGATCCGGGCCACCATGGCCGGCGCCGGCGGCCTGCGCGTCGACCACGTGATGGGCCTGTTCCGGCTCTGGTGGGTGCCCTCCGACGGCTCGGCGGCCGACGGCGCCTACGTCCGCTACCCCTACGAGGACCTGCTCGACATCGTCGCCCTGGAGAGCCACCGGGCCCAGGCGATCGTCGTCGGGGAGGACCTGGGCACCGTCGAGGAGGGCGTCCGCGAGGCGATGGCCGAGCACGGCATCCTCTCCTACCGGCTGCTCTGGTTCGAGGACGACGAGCCCGCCACCTGGCCCACCACCGCCATGGCCGCCGTCACCACCCACGACCTGCCGACCGTGGCCGGTCTCTGGACCGGCGCGGACCTGACCGAGCAGCGGGAGCACGGCACCGGGACCGACGAGGAGCTCGAGCGCGGCCGCGACTCGCTGCTGGCGCACCTGCCCGGCGTGCCCGCGGGCGCATCCCCCGCCCAGGCGGTCGAGGCCGCCCACCGCCGGCTGGCCACCGCCCCGTCGGTGCTCCTCTCGGCCACCCTCGACGACGCGCTGGCCGAGGAGCGCCGGCCCAACATGCCGGGCACCACCGAGCGGCCCAACTGGCAGCTGCCGCTGTCCGTGCCGGCGGAGGATCTCGCGGGCCATCCGGGCGTGCAGACGGTGGCCCGGGTGCTCGCCGAGGGCCTGGCGCCGCACCTGCCGACGGAGAAGCGCAAGGGCGGGCGGGGCAAGAAGAAGAAGTGACCGGGCCGGTCCAGGTCCCGGCCGCGGGGCGAGGAGGACGGGGCGGTGGTCCGGGCGGACGAGCATCGAACACGTGTTCGATGCTCGTGCGATGCTCTACCGGTGGTGGGCGGCATGAACCGGGGGCGGCACGGGGTCTCGCTGGCCGACCGGGCCGCGGGTTCCGGTGTGCCGGCACCGTCGGCACCGTCGGCCGGGCAGGCCCCCGGCCGACGGCCGGCCGCGCAGGGCTCCGGCCGGCACTGCTGGGTGCGGGACCCACCGGACGCCCCGGGCATCTGGCCGGGGCTGCTCGTGGAGTGGCGGCAGCGGGGCGACGGCTGGCACGGCCGGGTCGCCTACGCCGTGCCGGGCGAGCACGGACCCGTCCTGGTGGAGTCCTGGCTGCCCGCCGATCAGCTCACGCAGGGCTGAGCCGCTGGGGATGGCCGGACGGTTGGGACGCCACCCGGTGGGCTACCCGGAGGGCAGCGCGGTCCGCACCCGGCGGACCTCGGGAGCGGAGGACGACGATGACCGGCCCGCACGACGAACCCACGCTCGACGACGTGATCATCCCCGCGGAGTCCGCCCCCCGGGATCGCCAGGAGCACGCGAAGGACCCGCACCTCTCCGACGAGGCCCTCGAGCACCGCACCGAGCAGGAGCGGCAGGCGGTCGGCTCCGACGACGCCGCCCCGGCCGGGGCCGAGGAGCACGCCGCCACCGACTGAGGTGGTGGGTCCGCCAGCGGGCGGTGTCCCGGGGCCGTCCCGGGGCGCCGCCCCTGCCGCGTCAGGGGCGGTTGAGCGAGCGGGTGCGCCCCAGCACCAGGGTGAGCAGCAGGGCCCCGACGATGCACCCACCGGCAAGGACGGCGACCCCCGGCCAGCCGGCGTGCTCCCAGGCCCGGCCGGCGAGTGTGCCGCCCACCGACGAGCCGACGTAGTACCAGAACGAGTACAGCGAGGCGGCCTGCCCGACCGCCCGGCCGCCGAGCTGCGCCCGCACCGCCACCCAGCCGTTGGCCACGCCGTGGGCGGCGAAGAACCCGATGGTCAGCACGGTCAGCCCGACGACGAAGCCGGCCAGCGGGGCCAGCAGGGTGAGCGCGAGGCCACCGGCCATGAGCAGCACCGCCATCGGCACCACGACCCGGCGGCCCATCCGGTCGGCCAGCCCGCTGGCCGTCGGGGAGCTCACCGAGCCGAGCAGGTAGGCCAGGAACACCAGGCTCGCCAGCGCCGGGGTCAGCGAGTACGGCGCGGACTCCAGCCGGAACGTCCCGGCGTTGTAGACCGCCACGAACGCGCCCATCAGCAGTGCGGCGAGACCGTAGAGGGCCAGCAGCGCCGGATCGGTGAAGCCGGCCGCGAGCTGACGGAGCAGCCCGACCTCCCGCGGGACGCGGCTGAACCGGCGGGACGGCGGCAGCAACCACCGGACGGCGACCGCGCAGCCCACCGCCAGCACCGCCGTGCCGCCGAGAGCCGCCCGCCAGCCACCGACGTCGGTGAGCACACCGGCCAGCAGCCGCCCGGTGAGCCCGCCGATCGCGGTACCGCTGACGTAGAGCCCGATCGCCCGGCCGCTGACCGAGGGGTGCAGCTCCTCCCGGAGGTAGGCGACCGCGACCGCGGGCAGGCCCGCCAGCGCGAAGCCCTGCAGGGCGCGCAGCACCAGCACCAGCTCCCAGACCGGGGTGAGCGCCAGCAGCACGGCCAGCACCGCGGTGGCGGCCAGGCTGGCGTGCAGCACCGGCGTGCGGCCGCGACGGTCGGACAGCGGCCCGAGGACGAGCAGGCCGACCGCGAGCGACGCGGTGCTGATCGAGATGGCCAGCGTCGAGGCAGCCGGGGACACCTCGAACGACCGGACGAGCTCGGGCAGCAGCGCCTGTGGTGCGTAGAGGGTGGCGAAGACCGCGAGCCCGGCGAGGAACACCGCGGTCGCTGCCCGGCGCAGCCCCGGCTCACCGGCCCGGTGCCCCTCGACCGGCACCGGGCCGGGGGCGCCCTCCACCGCGTCCCCGTCCGCCGCCATGCCGCCGAGCCTGCCCCTGTGAGGCGTGACACGGCCCGCCGGTCCGGCGACGGGTCAGGAGGCGCGCTCGCCGACCAGGGCGCCGACCGGGTCCAGCGCCTCGCGGGCCACCTCGGCGTCGTCGAGGTGGACCGGGGCGCCGTCGTCCTGCAGGCGGGTCTCGTGCCCCCGGCCCACGATCAGGACGACGTCGCGCACGCCGGCCGCCCGCACTGCCGCGGTGATCGCCTCGCGGCGGTCGAGGACGGTGCGCACCACGCCGCTGCCACCGATCAGCCCGACCCGGAGCTCCTCGACGATGGCCGCCGGCTGCTCACCGTGGCTGCCCTCGTTGGTCAGCCAGACCTCGTCGGCCGCCCGGGCGGCCGCGCCCAGGCCCTGTCGCTTGTACCGGTCGCGGCGGCCCCGCGCGCCGAGCACCAGGTGCACGCGGCCACCGGCGGAGCCCAGCTCGCGGGCGGTCTCCAGGGCGGCGGCCAGTGCGCCGGGGGTGTGCGCGTAGTCGACGACCAC
>JAOPWO010000433.1 GCA_025965635.1 Modestobacter sp.
GGCCTGCGCCAGCTGCCAGGCGTCGTCGGGATCGGTGGCGGTCAGCGTGTCAAGCGCTCCGGCCAGCGTCGCGACCCAGTGCGGGACGGGGTGCTCGCCCGACAGCCCTGCCAGCACGTCCTCCAGCCGGTCGAGCAGCTCGGCGAGCCGCCCGGCGAGGTCGATGTCGCTGCTGTCGACGTCGTCCAGGGGCAGGGCCAGGTCGAGCCACACCGGCTGGTCCTCCGAGGTGGTGACCCCGAGCAGGACGCGGTCGAGACCGGCCCGCCAGGTGTTCTGGGCGACGCCGTCCATGCCGTAGGGCGCGCGGGTGGACGGGTCGAGGCCCCACCGCACGCCGGACCGGGCGACCCAGTCGCGGATCCGTTCCAGCTCCTCGTCGGTGAAGGCGAACATCCGGCGGACGCCGGCGGTGGCCGCGAGGTCGAGCACCTGGCTGGCGGTCACCCGGCTCTGGGCCAGGTCGAGCAGTGCCGCGACGGTGTCGAGCAGCGGGTTGGTCTGGCGCAGGCTGCGGTCGGCGAGCCGCACCCGCAGGGCGTTGCCCGGATGCGGCAGACCCGCCCCGAGCCCGAAGGACGCCGAGACCAGCGGGGCGAAGGTCTCGACGTCGGGGCAGAGCACGAGGACGTCGCGGGGCTCGAGGGTCGGGTCGTCGGAGAACAACCGGAGGAGCACCTCGCGCAGCACCTCGACCTGCCGGGCCGGACCGTGACAGGCGTGCACCTGCACCGTGTCGTCGACCGGCGCTGCACCACCGGGCGGCCGGTCCTCGCGCAGGTCGGTCTGCAACCGGCCCAGCAGCGTCCGCGGCCGGTCGTCGTCGGGGTGGTGGGAGGAGGTGTGCGCCGGCAGGCGCAGCTGCAACTCGCGGACGTCGCGGGCCAGGCTGCGCAGCAGCGGGTGCCGGGCCAGGGTGGCCGTCGGGTCCGCGCGCCGGCGGCCCGCGTCCCGGCCGGCCAGCTCGTGCCACAGCACGGGGCTGGGGTGCGGCAGCCAGAGGTGCACGTCGCGGTGCGCCGCCAGCGCGTCGAGCACCGCCAGCGACACCGCGGACAGCCGGGTCGGGCCGAAGACGCTGAGCCGGGCCGGCAGGTCGGACAGCGCCGGGTCGGCGCGCAGGGCCGCGCAGGCTGCGTCCAGGTGCTCGGCCGGGCTGGGGCCCAGCCGCCCGCGCAACCGGCGCCAGAGCTCGGCCTGCCAGCGCAGGTCGGCCGGTAGCGCGGCGTCGCCGTCGGTGTCCGCGCCGGCGGCCCAGTCCCGGAGCATGTGCGGGCGGTGCCTGGCGTAGGAGCCGAACAGGCCGGCCAGGTGAGCGGCACTGGCCCAGCGGCGGCCCCGCCGGTGGTCGTCGGGGCCGGAGCCGGCGCCGAGGTGCTGGGCGAGGACGGAGCACCACGGCTCGTCCAGGCACTCGTCGACCACCTCCAGCAGCGGCCACAGCGGCTGGGCCCACGGGTCGTCGCGGTGCTCGGTGCCCCGGGCCGCCGCGAGCACCTCGTCCACCAGCCGGCCCGCCGACGGGAAGCGGACGCCGGCACAGATGCCGTCGGAACCGGCGCCTGATCCGGTGCCGAGCCCCGTGGACAGCCGCTGGGCCAGCCACCGCTCGACGCCCTTCGCCGGCACGGCGACGACTTCTTCGGCGAAGGGATCGGCCAGCGGCGTGCGCAGGACGTCGGCCAGGCCGTCAGCGAGCCGGGCGGTCCGCTCCGCGCGGTGGAGGTGGAGCACGGGACCTGTCTACCCGAGGGCACCGACGGTCCCGGACGGACACGTCCGCCGGCAGCGTGCGCCGCTACTCCTGCGCCGCTCGGACCGGTACCCGGCCGAGCAGGGCGGCGTCCACGTCGACTCCCCGGGCGGCCAGCGCGGACTCGATCGCCTCGCAGACCGTGCGCACCACGGCCACCCGGGCCGACCGCTTGTCCTCCGCGGCGACGAGGTGCCACGGTGCCCCCGGGCGGTCGGTGCGGTCGAGCATCTCCTCGACCGCCGCCTCGTACTCCGGCCGCTTCTCCCGGTTCCGCCAGTCCTCGTCGGTGAGTTTCCACGCCTTGTACGGGTCGGCCTGCCGGGACTCGAACCGGCGCAGCTGCTCCTCCTCGGACAGGTGCATCCAGAACTTGACCAGGATCATCCCCTCCGCGGCCAGGGTGGTCTCGAGGTCGGTGATCTCGCGGTAGGCCCGCCCCCACGCCTCCTCGGTCGCGAACCCCTCGACCCGCTCGACCAGCACCCGGCCGTACCAGGTGCGGTCGAGCACCGCCATGCCACCCCACCCGGGGAGCACCGGCCAGAACCGCCAGAGGAAGTGGTGCCGCTTCTCGTCGGCGGTGGGCGCGGCGAACTGCGCCACCCGCACGTGCCGGGGATCGAGGTGGTCGACCAGGCGCGTGATCGCGCCGCCCTTGCCGGAGGCGTCCCAGCCCTCGAACAGCACGCACAGCGGCGGACCGACCGTCCGGGGCCCGATCTGCCCGCCGAGCAGCAGGCGCAGGCCGACGAGCCGTTCCTGGGCGGCCGCGAGCTGCGCCTTCGCCTCCGACTTGGTCAACTGCAGCGTCAGGTCCACGGCGGCCAGTCGGCTCATGGACCCACCCTGTCAGGGAGCCGGCGGTCAAGCCGCCTGGAACGACCGCTTGGCCAGGCCGAGGGCGTAGCCCTCGATCGTCGTCGTCACCGGGGCACCGGGGTCACCAGCGGCACCGAGCGTGACGAACAGGGGGGTGAAGTGCTCGACGGTCGGGTGGGCGTAGGGCATGCCCGGCGCCGAGCTGCGGAAGCGGGCGAGCTCCTCCACGTCGCCGCGGGCCAACGCGTCGGCGGCCCAGGCGTCGAATTCGGCGGACCAGCCGGGCGTCGTCCGGCCCGCCCAGTCCGAGGCGCTGAGGAACGGGAGGCCGTGCGTCATGTAGCCCGAGCCGACGACCAGCACGCCCTCCTCGCGCAACGGCCGCAGGCGCTCGCCCAGCGCCAGCAGCCGGGTGCTGTCGTGGGTGGGCATGGACAGCTGCAGCACCGGGATGTCGGCGTCCGGGTACATGATCTTCAGTGGCACCCAGGCGCCGTGGTCCAGGCCGCGGCGGCGGTGCTCGTGCAGCGGCTCGGTGTCGGGCACCAGACCGGCGACCCGCCGGGCCAGCCAGCCGGCGTCGGGGGTGTCGTACCGCATCCGGGAGTACATCGGGTCGAAGCCACCGAAGTCGTAGACCAGCTCGCTGGGCTGGGTGCTGCTGATGCTGAGCGGTGCGGACTCCCAGTGCGCCGACACGATGAGGACGGCCCGCGGCGCGGGCAGTGCGCGGGCCCAGTCGTGCAGCTCGGTCATCCAGTCGGTCATCTCGAACAGCATCGGCGCGCCGTGGCTGAGGTAGAGGCTGGGCAGCGGCCCGTCCGCCGGCGTCCAGGGCCGGTGCGCCCCGGCCGAGGCGACCCGACGCAGGTGCGCCGCGAACGGGTGCTGGGCCGGGATCTGGGCATCGGCGGCTGCGGTCGTGCGACCGGCGGCGGGCGTGGTCATCCGGACTCCCTGTGCTCGACGATTCGTGCTCCAGTGTCCCCCAGAACAGTTGAAAGGTCAATCACCGTCGGTGGACCGGCCCGCCACCCCGTCGTCAGCGCCGGTCGCCGACCGCGACCAGGTACTCCATCTCGTACCGCGCGGCTCCCGGCGTGCCGCGGTCCCACTCGTCGCAGAGGGCGTCCAGTGCCGCATCGAAGTCCGCCGCACGGCCGTCCTTCGCGGCGTTCGCCCGGGCCGCGATCGCGGGGCCGTAGCAGTCCCGGAAGTGTCGGCCGTAGCCATGGCGCTCCGGGAAGGCGGTGACCTCGAGGACGTCGCGGGGCGGCGTGCGGAAGGCCACCCGGTCGCCGAACAGCTCCCGCAGGTGGTCTTCGGAGCCCCACAGCGGCGGCGGCTGCGCGCCGGGCGGTGGCGGCGCGGCGAAGGGCTTCATCGCCCGGAACAACGCACCGAGCATGCCTTCGGGGGTCCAGCAGAGCAGCCCGATCCTGCCGCCGGGACGGCAGACCCGGACCAGCTCGTCCGCGGCCTCCTGGTGGTGCGGCGCGAACATGACCCCGATCGCGGAGAGGACGACGTCGAAGGAGGCGTCGTCGAAGGGCAGGTGCTCCGCGTCGGCCTCGGTCCACTCGAGCTCCAGGCCCGCGGCCTCGGCACGGCGCCGGCCCTCCTCGAGCAGCTCCGGCGTCAGGTCGCTCGCCGTCACCCGCGCGCCCCGGGCCGCGGCGGGCAGCGAGGCGTTGCCGGTACCGGCCGCGACGTCCAGCACGCGTACCCCGGCCTGGACGTCGCAGGCGTCGACCAGACGCTGCCCGACCGGCAGCAGGAAGGTCTCCACCATCCGCGGGTAGTCGCCGGACGCCCACATCGTGCGGTGGCGTGCCTTCAGCTCCGTGTCGCCCGCCGTCGTGGTCATGCGCATGTCTCCTCCGGGTTCGTCGGTGCACAGCGGGAGCGCTCGTGCCGGCCGGCCAGCACCGGAGCTGACGGGCCCACCCGGCGTCCGGGGCGTGGCGCGCCGGACCATCGGGTGCGTCCGCGTCGCCAGGTCGTCACGGGACGGTGACCGGCGTCGGCGTCGGCGTCGGCGTCGGGCTCGGCGTGGGGCTCGGCGCCCGGCCCGCGCGAACCCAGCCGGGGTCCGTGCCGCCCTGGTCGAGCCGGAACGGCGGGTAGGCGTCGGTCAGCAGGAACGCGTAGGCCGTCACCCGCCACACCCACCGGTCCAGCCCCAGGACGAAGTCGTACAGCGGCTGCGGATAGCGCCCGGTGAACAGCAGCACGATGGCCGCGACGAGCACCAGCAGACTCACCAGGCCACCCGCGACACCCCAGCTGTCGTCCCAGCTGCTGTCGGTCCCGCCGCCGCTGCTCAGCCACAACCCGCCACCGACGAACACGGAGACGATCAGGTAGTGCGGGATGGCCAGCAACCACCACTTCACCAGCACCAGGCCCCGCGACAGCCGTTCGGGGTAGTCCACCGACAGGTGCGCCGGGTAGCCGGGGACGTCGGCCAGCGTGAAGGGCGGGTAGCGGTCGGTGCCCAGGGCTGCGTAGCCGTAGTAGTCGACACGCCACGACCAGCGCAGCACCCCGACGGTGAAGTCGAACAGCGGGCGGGGGTACCGGCCGGTGAACAGGATGGCGAAGAAGGCCCCGACGCTGACGACGAGGACGGCCAGCCACAGGAAGACCAGCACGACCGCGTGCGGGATCAGCAGCAGCCACTTGACCAGCCACAGCCAGCGGGACGTGCCGACCGGCCCGGGGGCGGCGTCGACGCGGACGGGGTAGGGCGTGCGGTTCTCGGTCATTGCGGTCACCTCGAGTGGGACACGACCCCCGCGACACACCGCCTCTGTACGATGTACAGGAACGGTCCACCCGGCGTGACAGGTCCGTCAAGGGGGTACCCGGTAGGGATGGCCACGCCCACAGGAGCCCGCCGTCCCGGCCCGCGGCGGTCGCTGGCCGAGGACGACGTCCTCGACGCCGCCCTGAGCCTGCTCGACGCCGGCGGCGTGGCCGCCGTCTCGGTCCGTGGCATCGCGGCGAAGGTGGGAGTGGCCCCCAACGCCGTCTACACGTACTTCCCGGACAAGGCCGCCGTGGTCCGGGGACTGGTCGACCGGCTGGTCGGCGACGCCGACGAGGCCGTCGCCGCCGACCGCGGGCGGCCGTGGCGGGA
>JAOPWO010000451.1 GCA_025965635.1 Modestobacter sp.
AGGCCCGCCCCGGCCACCGCCCCGCGCAGCGCGTCCACCGTCCCGGCCAGCCCGGTGGCGATCGCCCGCTCGAGGTCGGTGCGGGCCAGCCGCACCGTGCGCGGGCCGTCGGCCAGCGGCACCTCGATCGAGGCGGTGGGCTGGGCCGACAGCGTCTCCTTGGCCGCGACGCACGCCCGCCGGACAGCCGCCAGCTCGGCGGGGTCGGTCGGCAGCTGGGCGCCGTCGGACTCCAGCGAGCGGGTGACCAGCTCGAGCACCGCGTCATCGACGTTCCGTCCGCCCCAGGCCAGCGGCTCCGGCGGGATCCCGATGTGCTCGACCCGCCCGTTCCGCGCCGTCCCGACGACCGACACGTCCAGCGTGTCGGCGCCCAGGTCGTAGACGGCCGCCGTGGCACCGGCCTCCAGCCGGCCGGCCGCGATGGAGTGCCGGGCCGCCGCGACCGCGGTCGACACGATCGAGGAGGCGGGCAACCCGGCCGCCTGCAGCGCCTCGCGGAGAAGGCTCCGCCGGGCGTCGTCCCAGGACGGCGGGACGGCGAGCACGGCCCAGGCCGCGGGCCCGCCCTCCTGACGGGCAGCCACCCGGTGGGCCCGGGCGATGACCGTGGCGAGCATGTCGGCGGTGTGCACCGGACGGCCGGTGGGGGCGACGTCGGACGCGCCGACCAGGTCGAGGAGGTGGTCCACGACGGCAGCGTCGACCGGGGGGGCGGCGTCGCCGGCCTGGGCCGTGAGCCGCCCGTCCGGGTCGACCCGGACGGCCGCCGGTCCGGCGGCGGTACCGGCCCCGAGCTGCACGGGTTCTGCGGGGACAGCGGCTCCGGCCGCCTCGCGGCAGACGGCAGCCACCACCGTCGAGTTCCCGATGTCGATCCCGAGTCCGTACGTGTGCATCCCGCGCAGCTCCAGGTGAGGCGAGCGGCCGGGCTACCTCCCGGCCAGACAGGCACCGTAACCATCCGCAGTCGTGCGACGGAGGGCGTGCGGAGCCATCCGAGTCCGTACCGGCCGGTATTAACCGACACCCCGAGGATTCGTCACAGTGGGTGATTGAGATGGCAGGTTCCGTGCAGGGGCGGTGACGACGGAGAGTGCGCGCCCCTCGGCTCCGACGAGGTGTCGTCCGGACGGCGGTGGTCGGCGATCGGATCGACGCCTAAGGTGAGGCTGCCCTACGTCGTCCGGACGGCGGGATCATCGTCAGCTCGGGAGGTGCCGCGGTGGGCCAGGTGTTCCTCGCCAGCTACCTGATCGGCCTGCGCGAGGGCCTCGAGATGGTGCTGATCATCAGCGTGCTCGTCGCCTACCTGGTGAAGACCGGCCGGCGGCAGCACCTGCTCCCGGTATGGGCGGGTGTGGGCGCGGCCGCTGCGCTGTCGATCGGCTTCGGCTGGGCGCTGAGCCACGTGTCCACCGCCGTGCTCGGCGGCCCCGGCCAGGAGCTCTTCGACGCGACCACCTCGACGGTCGCCGTCGCCCTGGTCACCTGGATGGTCTTCTGGATGCGCCGGACGGCGCGCCGGCTCTCCGGGGAGCTGCGCGGCCGGCTGGACGACGCGGTGGGGCTCGGCCTGGGCGCCGTCGTCGGCATCGCCTTCCTGGCGGTGGTCCGCGAGGGCCTGGAGACGACGCTGCTGTTCTTCGCCTCCGCCCGGGGCGCGACCACCGCCTCGCCGCTGCTGGGACTGCTGGGCGGGCTGCTCACCGCCGTCGTCGTCGGGGTGGCGATCTACCTGGGCGCCATCCGGATCAACCTCTCCCGGTTCTTCACCGTCAGCGGCGTGCTGCTCATCGTCGTGGCGGGGGGCATCGCCAAGTACGCCGTGCACGACTTCCAGGAGGCCGGTGTCCTGCCCGGCCTGACCACCCACGCCTTCGACGCCTCCGGCTGGCTGGACCCGACCAGCTGGTACGGCGCGCTGGCCGCCGGCCTGTTCAACATCACCTCCCACCCCACGGTGCTGGAGACCATCGCCTGGCTCGCCTACCTGGTGCCGGTGCTGGTCCTCTTCCTCCTCCCCGGGCGCACGGCCCAGGCACGGTCGGCCACCGCGCCGGCGTCCAACCCAACGGAGAACCCCGAGCATGTCGATCAACGCGCGTAGGCGTAACCCGGCCGTCCTGACCTCCGTGGTGGCCGCGCTCACCCTCGCCGCCTGCGGCGGGTCGTCCGGCGGCGGCTCCGACGGCGGCGGCGAGGCCGCGGACGACATCGCCGTCGCGGCGAGCGACGACGCCTGCGAGGTGGCCACCGCCGAGCTCGCGGCCGGCACGCACCGGTTCACCATCACCAACGCCGGCAGCAAGGTCACCGAGTTCTACGTCTACGCCGACGGCGACCGGGTGGTGGCCGAGGTCGAGAACATCGCCCCGGGGGTCGCTCGCGACCTGCTGGTCGAGCTGCCGGCCGGCGACTACCAGACCGCCTGCAAGCCCGGGATGACCGGCGACGGCATCCGCTCCGCCCTCACCGTCACCGGCGAGGCGGTGTCGCTGTCCGAGGACGAGACCCTCACCCGGTCCGGCACCGACTACCAGCGGTACGTGCAGTCGCAGACCGGCGCGCTGGTCGAGCAGACCACCGCGTTCACCGAGGCCGTGAAGGCCGGCGACATCGAGGGCGCCAAGGCGCTGTTCCCGGTGTCGCGCACCTACTGGGAGCGGATCGAGCCGGTCGCGGACATCTTCGGCGACCTCGACCCGATCATCGACGGGCGCGAGGGCGACCAGGCCGAGGGCCAGGACTTCACCGGGTTCCACCGGATCGAGAAGGCGCTGTGGGAGACCGGTGACGTCTCCGACATGGACCCCTACGCCGACCAGCTCCTGGAGAACGTCCAGGAGATCGCCGCTCTGGCCAACGAGGTGACCCTCGCCCCGCTGCAGCTGGCCAACGGCGCCAAGGCGCTGCTCGACGAGATCGCCACCGGGAAGATCACCGGCGAGGAGGATCGCTACTCGCACACCGACCTGTGGGACTTCGCGGCCAACCTCGAGGGGTGCGAGGCCGCCATCCAGGCGCTGCGGCCCTACCTGGAGGCGAACGACCCGGAGCTGGTGGCCGAGATCGACGAGCGCTTCACCGCGACCGGGGCAGAGCTGGAACAGTACCGGGTGGGCGACGGTTGGGCGTCCTACGACCAGCTGACCGACGAGCAGCTGCGCGGCCTGAGTGACAGCATCACCGCCCTGACCGAGTCGGTCAGCCAGGTGGCCTCGGTCGTCGCGGGAGAGTGAGAACCGAGCCTCGATGAGCACTGACGCGCCCCCCGGCGGCCTCTCGCGCCGCCGCTTCTTCGGGTTGGCCGGAGCCGGCACCGCCGGCGTCCTCGCTGCCGGGGCCGCCGGCGGGGTCGTCGGCCGGGC
>JAOPWO010000474.1 GCA_025965635.1 Modestobacter sp.
ACCTCTGCCGCCGACGCTGCCGCCGCGAGCTCCTGGGCCTCCGCGGCCGCGACGACGAGGGCCCCCAGCAGCCGGGCGGACTCCTCCAGCGCGGCCTGGACGCCACTGCTGACCGTGGAGACCTCGAGCAGTGCGTCTGCGGCCGCCGTCCCGGCCGGACCCGACCAGACCTCCGCCGCGCCGAGCCGACGACCGACCGCGTCCAGCCGGAACCGCCACGGCACCAGGCGCTCGCCCACCAGGACCAACGTCCCGACCGCGCCCCGCAACTGGGGGACGTCCCACCCGGCGATGCCGGCGAGCGCACTGCCCACGCCCTCCCCGGCGCTCACTGGGGCACCGCCAGCCCCGGGCGGCTGAGCCCGATCCGACCGGCCAATCCGGCGTCGGCCGCCCGGTAGGCGGTGAGCGCCGCATCCAGCGTTGCCGTGACGGCGAGGACCCGTGCGGACAGTGCGGTGACGGCCGCCGCCCACGCTGCGCCGGTCTCGCCGGCCGCTTCTCCCACCGCGCCATCCAGGGCGGTGCCGAGGGTGCGCCCGGTCGCCGTACCGAGCTCGCCCTCCTCGGCCAGTTCGCCGCCCAGCGCCGTCAACTCCTCGAGGAGCACCGCCAGCACGTCGAGCTGGACGGAGATGAGGTGGGACACGGAGCCTCCCGGCACGCCGGCGGCCCCCTGCCGGGACCGACGCGGACGACGTTAGGAAGGTCTCCCCCCACCCGAGGCCCGTCGTCCACACCGGTCCGGGCTGTCCACAACCGCGGGACCGCCGGCTCCGTCACGCGGCCCGGCTGATCACCGTCGCGGCGGTGGTGTCGCTGTCGTCCCCGACGACGACCGACCGGCGCTTGCTGATGACGACGGCGACCACGATGACCAGCAGCGCGGCCACCGCGATGACGACGCGGAGCGTGGTGTTCGCGTCCTCACCCACCGAGAGCCCGACGACGGCCGGGGCGATCAGCAGGGCGACCAGGTTCATCACCTTGAGCAGCGGGTTGATGGCCGGACCGGCGGTGTCCTTGAACGGGTCGCCGACGGTGTCACCGATGACCGTGGCAGCGTGCGCCTCGCTGCCCTTCCCTCCGTAGGCACCGTCCTCCACCACCTTCTTCGCGTTGTCCCACGCGCCGCCGGCGTTGGCGAGGAACACCGCCATCAGCGTGCCGGTGGCGATGGCGCCGACCAGGTAGGCGGCCAGCGGGCCGAAGCCGAGTCCGAACCCGACGGCGACCGGCGCCAGGACGGCGAGCAGGCCCGGGGTAGCCAGCTCGCGCAGCGAGTCCTTGGTGCAGATGTCGACCACGGCGCCGTAGTCGGGCCGCTCGGAATAGTCCATGATCCCTGGCCGGGTGCGGAACTGCTCGCGGACCTCGAAGACGACCCGCCCCGCTGCTCGGGACACCGCGCTGATCGCCAGGCCGGAGAAGAAGAAGACGACGGCGGCGCCGATCACCGCTCCGACGACGTTGTTGGGTGAGACGAGGGTGAAGGCGTCACCCAGAGTCGCCCCCGCGTCGTCCAGCGCGTCGCCGATGCTGGCGTTGTAGGAGCCGAACAGCGCCGTCGCCGCAAGGACGGCCGTGGCGATGGCGATCCCCTTGGTGATGGCCTTGGTGGTGTTCCCGACGGCGTCGAGGTCGGTGAGGACCTGGGCGCCCTCCTCGTCGATGTCCCCGGACATCTCGGCGATGCCCTGGGCGTTGTCGCTGACCGGGCCGAAGGTGTCCATGGACACGATCACCCCGGCGGTGGTGAGCAGGCCGCAGCCGGCGAGCGCTACGGCGTAGAGCGCGGCGGCGCCGCCGATCAGGAAGGCGCCGTAGACGGCGGCCCCGATGAGCAGCGCGGCGTAGACCGCCGACTCCAGCCCGAGCGAGATGCCGGACAGGACCACGGTCGCCGGACCGGTCAGCGAGCTGCGGGTGACGTCCTTGACCGGGCGGCGGGAGGTCTCGGTGAAGTAGCCGGTGAGCTGCTGGATGGCCGCCGCCAGCACGATGCCGATGAGCACCGAGACGAAGCCGAGCACCTGCGGGCTGACGGCGACGTCGAAGCCGTCGGAGATCTCCGGCAGGACGGTGAAGGAGGCGACCGCGACGAGCACCAGGGACACGGCGGCGGAGGTGAAGAAGCCCCGGTTGATCGGCGCCATCCACGAGCTGTCGTTCGCCGTCGGGTTGCTGGCCAGGATGCCGACCACCGAGGCGATGATCCCGATCGCGGCCACCACCAGCGGGAACACCATCCCCACCGAACCGAAGAACACCGAGCCGAGGATCAGCGCGGCGACGAGCGTGACCGCGTAGGACTCGAAGAGGTCGGCGGCCATGCCTGCGCAGTCGCCGACGTTGTCGCCCACGTTGTCGGCGATCGTCGCGGCGTTGCGCGGGTCGTCCTCGGGGATCCCCGCCTCGACCTTGCCCACCAGGTCGGCGCCGACGTCGGCAGCCTTGGTGAAGATGCCGCCGCCGACCCGCATGAACATGGCCAGCAGAGCGCCACCGAACGCGAAGCCCTCGAGCACGACCGGGCCGGTCTCCTGGAACAGCAGCAGCGCCAGGGACGCACCGAACAGGCCCAGGCCGACGGTGATCATCCCGCAGACGCCGCCGGTGCGGAACGCGATCCGGAAGGCCGGGCGGTGCCCGCCCGCCGCCGCTGCGGCGGCGACCCGCACGTTGCCACGGGTGGCCAGGGTCATCCCGATGAACCCGACCATCGCCGAGAAGAGGGCGCCGATCAGGAAGAACACCGCCCGGCCCAACCGGGTGCCCAGGCCGCCGTCGGAAACCGGGAGCACGAGCAGGAGGACGAAGACGATCACCGCGAAGACCGCCAGGGTGCGGAACTGCCTGCGGAGGAACGCGCCGGCCCCCTCCTGGATGGCCTTGGCGATCTCCTGCATCTTCTCCGTGCCCTGGTCGGCGGCGATGACCGCCCGGGAGAGGTAGAAGGCGAAGCCGAGAGCGGCGAGGGAGATGACGAGGACGATCGCCACCAGGGTGAGATCGCTCCCGGACAGTTCGGTTTCTGGCATTCCGGTCCTCCACGCGTGACGGCTCGCAGCGGTGTCGCACCCGGGGCTGCTCCCCGGAGTGGTCGCGGCGTGGCTGCACTGTGCCGTAGCGGGAGCCCCACCACCAGACCCCGGCGTGAGCCCTGTCACACGGACGGTGAGAAGTGCACGGTCCGCGACGTGGTTTGCACCGGGGTGTGACAGTGGAGTGGTGACGTCGCTGCACCCTTCCCCGGTCGCGACCGACGGCCAGGACACCACTGCCGGTGGCCCCGTCCCCGTGCTTCCCGGTGCCGACCTGCTCGAGGCCCTGCTGACCGGCACCGACCCCGGAGACGACCCGGTCACCCACGTCCACCGGCTGCCCGCCCGGGACGGCCGGCTCACCGAATGGCCCACCTGGGTGCCCGCCGACCTGCGGGAGCGCCTCGCAGCCCGCGGCGTGCTCGCCCCGTTCAGCCACCAGCGGGCCGCCGCGGAGCTGGCTCGCAGCGGGCAGCACGTGGTGGTGGCCACCGGAACGGCGTCGGGGAAGTCGCTGGCCTACCAGCTGCCTGCGCTGGCCGCCCTGGCCGAGGACCCGAAGGCCTGCGTCCTGTACCTGGCGCCGACGAAGGCCCTGGCCCGGGACCAGCTGGCCGCGGTCGCTGCGCTCGCCGACCCCTCGGTGCGGCCCGCCGCCTACGACGGCGACACGCCCATGGAGGAACGGGAGTGGGTGCGCCGGCACTCACGCTGGATCGTCACCAACCCGGACATGCTGCACCGCGGGGTGCTGCCCTCCCACCAGCGGTGGTCGAGCACGTTGCGCCGCGTCGCGTACGTGGTCGTCGACGAGTGCCACGCCTACCGGGGCGTCTTCGGCTCGCACGTGGGGCACGTGCTCCGGCGGCTGCGCCGGATCTGCCGGCGCTACGGCGCCGACCCGGTCTTCGTCCTGGCCTCGGCAACCGTGGCCGACCCGGCCGTGGCCGCGACCCGGTTGGTGGGCGCCCCGGTCACCGCGGTCACCGACGACGGCTCGCCCCGGCCGGGGGCGACGTTCGCCCTGTGGGAGCCGCCGCTGACCGAGCGCACCGGCGAGCTGGGCGCACCGCTGCGCCGGTCCGCGGCCTCGGACGCCGCCGGCCTGCTGGCCGACCTGGTGGAGCAGGGGGCGCGGACGCTGACCTTCGTCCGGTCGCGGCGCAGCGCCGAGTCCGTCGCCGACCAGGCGCGGCGGATCCTGGCCGACCGGGGCCGCGGCGACCTGGTGTCCCGGGTGGACTCCTACCGAGGCGGCTACCTCCCGGAGGAGCGCCGGGAGCTCGAGCGCGCGCTGTCCACCGGAGCCCTGCTGGGGGTGGCCACCACCAACGCGCTGGAGCTGGGCATCGACATCGCCGGCCTGGACGCCGTCGTGCTCGCCGGGTACCCGGGGACGCTGGCCTCCTTGTGGCAGCAGGCCGGCCGGGCCGGCCGGGCGCAGCGTGAGTCGCTGGTCGTCTTCATCGCCCGCGACGACCCCCTGGACCACTACCTGGCCCACCATCCGAAGGCCGTGTTCGGCCGCCCGGTGGAGGCCACGGTCACCGACCCCACCAACCCCTACGTGCTGGGTCCCCAGCTGTGCTGCGCCGCCGCCGAGCTGCCGCTCCTGCCGGAGGAGCTGGCCGACTTCGGCGGCGCTGCCGCCGAGCAGCAGATCACCGAGTTGGTCGCGTCCGGGCAGCTGCGGTCGCGTCCGACCGGCTGGTACTGGGCGGGCCGCGGCCGTCCGGAGGTCGACATCCGCGGCGACGGCGCCGCACCGGTGTCGATCATCGAGGGGGCCACCGGTCGGCTGCTGGGCACCGTCGACGGTGGCGCGGCGCACTCGGCGGTGCACACCGGGGCGCTGTACGTGCACCGCGGGGAGAGCTACGTCGTCGACGAGTTCGACGTCGACGACGCATGCGCGGTCGTCCACCGGGAGAACCCGGAGTGGACGACGGTGTCGCGCGACGTGACGGACTACGCCATCGTCTCGGTCGACCGGACCCG
>JAOPWO010000483.1 GCA_025965635.1 Modestobacter sp.
ATCCTGGGCCCGCGCGGCCACGCCGTAGAGCTGGACGGCGACCCGGCGGGCACCCGGGTCCCCCTGCTCACCGGCTCGCAGAAGGCCGCCGCGCGCCGGTCGGCGCGCGCCGCGGTCGCCGACGGCAGCGCCGGGATCGTGGTGGGCACCCACGCGCTGCTGCAGGAGGGGGTCGAGTTCGCCGACCTGGGCCTGGTCGTGGTCGACGAGCAGCACCGGTTCGGCGTCGAGCAGCGCGATGCGCTGCGGGCCAAGGGCACGCGTCCGCCGCACGTGCTGGTCATGACCGCCACGCCCATCCCGCGCACCGTGGCGATGACCGTCTACGGCGACCTGGAGATCTCCACGCTGCGCCAGCTGCCCTCCGGCCGCGGTGGGGTGTCCAGCTCGGTGGTGCCGGTGGGGGAGAAGCCTGCCTGGCTGGACCGCGCCTGGGCCCGGGTGCGCGAGGAGGTCGCCGCCGGCCGGCAGGCCTACGTCGTCTGCCCCCGGATCGGCGACGAGGAGGGCGCGCCCGAGGACGGCGACGGCCCCGACGACGCCGGCGGCGCACCGCCGGAGGACAAGGGCGCCGGCGACCGGCGTCCGCCGCTGGCCGTGCTCGACGTGGCCGAGGCCCTGCGCGCCGGTCCGCTGTCGGCGCTCCGGGTCGAGGTGCTGCACGGCCGGATGGCACCCGAGGACAAGGAGACCCGGATGCGGGCCTTCGCCGCCGGGGACGTCGAGGTCCTGGTCGCCACCACGGTCGTCGAGGTCGGCGTGGACGTGCCCAACGCGACGGTGATGGTGGTGATGGACGCCGACCGGTTCGGGGTGAGTCAGCTGCACCAGCTGCGTGGCCGGGTCGCCCGCGGTAAGCACGCGGGGCTGTGCCTGCTGGTCAGCGAGGCGTCGACGTCGTCGCCCACCGGGCAGCGGCTGGCCGCGGTGGCCGCCACCACCGACGGCTTCGAGCTCTCCCGGCTGGACCTGGAGACCCGGCGCGAGGGTGACGTGCTCGGCGCCGCCCAGTCCGGCCGCCGGTCGGGGGTGAAGCTGCTGTCCCTGCTCGACGACGAGGCGCTGATCGCCGAGGCCCGGGCCGAGGCCACCGCGCTGGTCGAGCACGGGGGCGGGCTGGCCGACCACCCCGAACTCGCCGCCGAGGTCGCCGCGCTGGCGATGGACGACCGCGCGGACTACCTGGAGAAAGCATGACGAAGGACCCCGCCGCCCCCCGTGGAGGACCCCGTCCCCCGCGCCCCGTGCCGGCTCGGCGCACGCCTCCGGACGAGGCCGTCCGAGCTCGCGGCGGGACCCTGCAGCGGGGCCCTCGCGCGCCAGGGGCGAGCCCATGGCCGGGGCCGACGGCATGACGCGGGTCATCTCCGGGGCCGCCCGCGGTCGGCGGCTGGCCGTGCCCTCCTCCGGCGTCCGGCCGACCGGCGACCGGGCGAAGGAGGGGCTGTTCAACTCGCTGGGCTCGCTGCTCGACCTCGACGGCGCCCGGGTGCTCGACCTCTACGCGGGCTCCGGCGCGCTGGGGTTGGAAGCGTTGTCCCGTGGGGCCGCCGACGTGGTGCTGGTGGAGAACGGGCCGCGGGTGCTGCCGGTGCTGCGAGCCAACGTCGCAACGGTGGGACTGCCCGGCGCCCGGGTGATCGGCGCCGCGGTGTCCTCCGTCGTCGCCGGTCCGGCGCCGGCCGCCTTCGACCTGGTGCTCGCCGACCCGCCGTACGCGGTCGGTGTGCCGCAGGTGCTGGGGGTGCTCCAGGCGCTCGCCGACGGCGGGTGGCTGGCGCCCGAGGCGCTCGTCGTGGTCGAGCGGTCCAGCCGCGAGGAACCGTGGGAATGGCCGACACCCCTGACCGGAGTCCGCGATCGGCGGTACGGGGAGGCCGTGCTCCGGTACGGTCGGGCACCGTGAGGCGAGCGGTCTGTCCCGGTTCGTTCGACCCGGTCACCAACGGCCATGTCGATGTCATCATCCGTGCCGCCGCCCTGTACGACGAGCTGGTGGTGGCCGTCCTCGTGAACCCCGGCAAGGCCGGCCTCTTCGGCGTCCAGGAACGCATGACGCTGCTGCGTGAGGCCGTCGTCGAGCTGCCCAACGTCAGCGTCGACAGCTTCGAGGGCCTGCTCGTCGACTACTGCCGCGCCAACGACGTGCCGGTGATCGTCAAGGGCCTGCGGGCCGTCGGCGACTTCGAGTACGAGCTGCAGATGGCGCAGATGAACCGTGAGCTCGCCGGCGTCGAGACGCTGTTCGTGCCCACCGCCCCGCAGGTCGGCCACCTGTCCTCCAGCCTGGTCAAGCAGATCGCCACCTTCGGCGGCGACGTCTCCAGGCTGGTGCCCAAGGGCGTCAACGACCGGCTCCTCGCGATGGGCATGGGGTCCGCGACATGACCGAGGTGGTGTACCGGCTCTACGAGACCGTCGACGAGCTGACCACGGTGATCGAGAACGCCCGCAGCGTGCCGATGTCCGGCTCCTGCATGGTGCCGCGCGACCACCTGCTCGACCTGCTCGACGAGCTGCGGGAATCGCTGCCCGAGGAGGTGCAGCAGGCCGGCGCGATCGTCGAGCAGCGCACCGAGATCCTGCAGCAGGCGCAGGCCGAGGCCGAGCGGCTGACCGGGCGCACCCGCAGCGAGACCGAGCAGGTCATCGGCTCGGCCCGCCGCCAGCGCGACGAGCTGATCGGCACCGCCCGCCGGCAGCGCGACGAGATCCTCGCCGCCGCGCAGGACCAGGCCGACGAGCTGCTCGCCCAGGCCGAGGCGGAGGCCGAGGTGCTGGTCGCCGCGGGGCGGCGCCGGCGGGACCAGCTCATCGCCGAGGGCGAGGCCCAGCACGCCGAGCTGGTCGCCGCCGGTCGCGACGAGCACGACCGGCTGGTCACCGAGACCGAGGTCTACCGCAGCGCGGTGGGGCGGGCCGACGAGCTGGGCGCGCAGACCGTCGCCGAGGTCGCGCGGATGAGGGCCGAGGTCGACGAGTACGTCGACAGCCGGCTGGCCGACTTCGGGAACACGCTGGCTCACATGGTGCGTTCGGTCGACAAGGCGCGGACCAACCTGCGCCAACCCTGACCGTCCTGGCGGCCAGGGAGGTGCCACCAGGCGATCGGGTAGGCTGACAGCTCTGCCCGGTCGCTGACGCCCCTCCTCCGGAGGGTCCCGCGCCGGCTACCCCCACTGCCGACAACGAGTACTGACATGCCTGCTACCTCATCACCCCGCCCTGGTGCCCCGTCCTCGGACGTCCGGCGCTCCGCTGCCGACCCCTGGAAGTTGGACCTGCGGGAGCTGGGCCGTCGGGCCGGTTCGCTGCGGGAGTGGGACGCCACCCTCCCGGCCCCGGCCGGCTGGGGGGTCGAGATGATCGGCGTGCCCGAGGGCGCCCCGGTCCAGCTGCACCTACGCCTGGAGTCGGTCATGGAGGGCGTCCTGGTCTCCGGCCAGGTCGACGTCCCCGTGGCCGGTCAGTGCGCGCGGTGCCTGGAGCCGGTCACCGACGCCCTGGAGCTCGACGTCCAGGAGCTCTACGCCTACGCCGGCAGCACCACCGAGGCCACCAGCGAGGAGGACGAGGTGCGCCGGGTCGACGGCGAGCACCTGGACCTCGGTCCGCTGGTCCGGGACGCCGTCGTCCTGGCCCTGCCGCTCTCCCCGACCTGCACGCCCGACTGCGCCGGGCTGTGCGCCGACTGCGGGGAGCGGCTCGACGACCTTCCCGCCGACCACTCGCACGAGGTCATCGACCCCCGTTGGGCCGGGCTCGCCGCCCGCCTCGCGGCCAAGACCGACAGCGCGGAGGGACCCCAGCCGGGGTCCGCTCGCACCAACCCAGAGGAGATCTGACCGTGGCCGTCCCGAAGAGGAAGATGTCCCGGAGCAACACCCGCTCCCGTCGGTCGCAGAGGAAGGCCGTCGCCCCCACGCTGACCCCGTGCCCGAACCGCGCCTGCGGCGAGCCCAAGCCTCCGCACCAGGTGTGCCCGACCTGCGGCCAGCACGACGGCCGCCAGGTCATCGCGGTCTGACCTCGTCCCCGCGTAGCACCAGCGTGGCGAGGACGAGCTCTGCGATGGTGTCCCCGGGCGGTCAGTCCGCGACCGGGGACACCGTCGGTCGCCCGTCGGGCCCGCACGACATCGGCCCGGCGCACTCCGAGCGCGCCGCCGCCTGGCTGCTCGACGCCCTCGGCGTCGAGCTCCCCGGCGACCTGCTCACCCTGACGCTGACCCACCGGTCCTACGCCTACGAGCACGGTGGCCTGCCCACCAACGAGCGCCTGGAGTTCCTCGGCGACTCGGTGCTCGGCCTGGTGGTCACCGACGAGCTCTACCGGAGCCACCCCGAGCTGCCCGAGGGCCAGTTGGCCAAGCTGCGCGCCTCGGTGGTCAACATGACCTCCCTGGCGAGGGTGGCGCGCGCTCTCGGCGACGGCGGCATCGGCCCGCACCTGCTGCTCGGCCGCGGCGAGCAGACCACCGGCGGCCGGGAGAAGGACTCGATCCTCGCCGACGCCCTCGAGGCGCTGCTCGGCGCCGTCCACCTCGCGCTCGGCCTGGACGCCGCCGCTGAGCTCGTGCACCGGCTGTTCGACCCGCTGCTGGCCGAGTCGGCCACCCGCGGCGCCGCTCTGGACTGGAAGACCAGCCTCCAGGAGCTCGGCGCCGCCCGCGGGCTGGGTGCTCCCGTCTACGACGTCCAGGACGACGGCCCCGACCACGCGAAGACCTTCACCGCCGCCGTGGTGCTGGGCGGCAGCGTGTACGGCCGCGGCACCGGACGCACCAAGAAGGCGGCCGAGCAGCAGGCCGCCGAGACCGCCTGGCGCGCCCTGGACACCGAGGACTGACCCCGTGCCCGAGCTGCCCGAGGTGGAGGTGGTCCGGCGCGGGCTGGCGCGCTGGGTGGCCGGCCGGACGATCGCCGAGGTCCAGGTGCACCACCCCCGGGCGGTGCGGCGCCACCTGGAGGGCGCCGAGCACTTCGTCGCCGCGCTCACCGGCCGCACGCTGACCGCCGCGCACCGGCGGGGGAAGTACCTGTGGCTGCCGGTGGCCGAGGCCGACGGCGCCCCCGCCGGCCGGGCCCTCGTCGCGCACCTGGGCATGAGCGGGCAGCTGCTGGTCGAGAAGCCCGACGAGCCCGACGAGGTGCACCTGCGGGCTCGTTTCCGGTTCGCCGACG
>JAOPWO010000001.1 GCA_025965635.1 Modestobacter sp.
CCATCTTCTCGCCCTCGCTGCCCGGCAGGTAGCCGAGCTCCTGCCCGCCGACCGCGTACAGCGGCCGGAAGATGACGACCTTCTTGTGTGCGCGGCGCTCCATCACCGACTCCAGGCCCGCGCACAGTGCCAACGCCGACTTTCCGGTGCCCGCCCGGCCGCCCATCGAGACGATGCCGATCTCCGGGTCGAGCAGCAGGTCGAGGGCGATCCGCTGCTCGGCCGACCGGCCGTGCAACCCGAAGACCTCGCGGTCGCCACGCACCAGTCGCACCTGCTTGTCCGGCATCACCCGACCCAGCGCCGACCCGCGGGAGGAGAGCAGCACCAGCCCGGTGTGGGTCGGCAGCTCGGCGGCGGCCGGCAGGAAGAGCGACCCGGCCTCGTAGAGGGCGTTCATCCCGGTCTCGTCGAGGACGAGCTCGCCCATGCCGGTCCAGCCCGCGTCGACAGCTCCCAGTGCGCGGTACTCGTCGGTCTCCAGGCCCATGGCCGCGGCCTTGATCCGCAGGGGGACGTCCTTGGTCACGAGGCAGACGTCCCGGCCCTCGCTGCGCAGGTTGAGCGCCACCACCATGATCCGGCTGTCGTTGTTGTCGTTGCGGAAGCCCGCCGGCAGCACCGACGGGTCGCTGTGGTTCAGCTCGACGTGCAGCGTGCTGCCCTGGTCACCGACCGGGACCGGGGCGTCGAGCCGGCCGTGCTGGACCCGCAGGTCGTCCAGCGCCCGCAGCGTCTGCCGGGCGAACCAGCCGAGCTCGGGGTGGTCGCGCTTGGCCTCCAGCTCGCTGATGACCACCAGCGGGAGCACCACGTCGTGCCCGTCGAAGCGCAGCAGGGCGCCCGGGTCGGAGAGCAGGACGGAGGTGTCGAGGACGAACGTGCGGCGAGTGGTCACGGATCGACTCCCGTGGGGCGCAGGACGCGCCCCGGCTCGAGGGCGGCCGGGCCCCGGCGCAGAGGCCGGGACGCGGCCCCTCTGGTCGACGTACGAAGTCGCACCAACCGGGCCTCCCGTGGAGTTCGGGGTGGCCCCCGCCCTCCACCGCGGACGCTAGGCCTCCGCGCCGAGGAAAGGAGCCCCGCAACACGCGGAAGGGTGACGCGTGGTGCTGCGGTGAACTGGAGGAAACCTCCCGTTCAGCTGGACTCCTGCCGGAACCGCCGCACACCGAACCACCAGCCGAGCACGCCCATGGCCACCGTCAGCCCCGCGCCCCACCACGCGGTGGCGCTGCCGTAGTCGCCGACGAAGAAGGCCCGCGCCCCGGACACCACGTGCTTGAGCGGGTTGACGTCGCTGATCGCCTGCAGCCAGCCGGGGGCCAACGTCATCGGCAGCAGGATGCCCGAGAGCAGCAGGACGGGCAGGACGACGGCGTTGAGCAGCGGGGCGAACGCGTCCTCGCTCTTCAGCGTCAGCGCCAGCGCGTAGGACACCGACGCGAACGCGGCGCCGAGCAGCGCGATGACCACCAGGGTCAGGACGACGCCCACGACCGGCGCCCGCAGCCCCAGCGGGATCGACACCAGCACGAGCAGGGTGCCCTGCACCAGCAGGACGACCACGTCGCGCAGCACCCGGCCCAGCAGCAGCGCGGTGCGGCTGGCCGGGGTGACCCGCTGGCTCTCGATGACGCCGGCGCGGTACTCGGCGATCAGCCCGAAGCCGACGAACAACGCTCCGAAGATGCCCAGCTGGACCAGGATGCCCGGCACGAACAGCTGGTAGGCGTTGCCCGAGCCGAGCTGACCGGCCAGCGGCTCGAGCAGCGGCCCGAACAGCACGATGTAGAGGATCGGCTGCATCAGGCTGATGACCAGCCAGGCCGGGTTGCGCAGCGACATGCGCATGGCCCGGGCGAAGACGGTGCAGGTGTCACGGGCGAGCGTGCTCATCGACGCACCTCCGGTGCAGGAGCGGAACGGCGTCGCGGTGCTGTCGAGCACATCACCGCGGCGCTCCCTCCGGCTCGAGGGGGACGCCGGTCTCGCGCAGCGACCGGCCGGTGAGGCCGAGGAACACGTCGTCCAGGCTGGGCCGGCGGCTCTCGATGCCGGCGACGGCGACCCCGGCGCGGTCCAGCTCGCGCACCAGCGCGACCAGCGCGGCACCGCCGTGCGGCACGCGGACCACGACCTGCGTGCCGAGCACCTGCGGCGCCTCGGCGCCGGGCAGCGCGGCGGCCAGCCGGGCGACCTCACCGGCCCGGGTGACCTCCTCCACGGTCACGGTGACGACGTCGCCACCGACGTCGGACTTGAGCTGGTCGGGTGTGCCGCTGGCGGCGATCCGGCCGGAGTCGATGACCAGGATCCGGTCGCACAGCGCGTCGGCCTCCTCGAGGTAGTGGGTGGTGAGGAAGACCGTCGTCCCCCGTTCCTCGCGGAGCCCACGGATGTGCTGCCACAGGTTGGCCCGCGCCTGGGGGTCCAGCCCGGTGGTCGGCTCGTCGAGGAAGACCAGTCCCGGCACGTGCACCAGGCCCAGGGCGATGTCCAGCCGGCGCCGCTGGCCGCCCGACATCGCCTTCGGCTGCCGCTCCCACAGGCCGTCGAGGTCGAGCTCGCGGAACAACCGCTTGCCGCGGGCGGTCGCCTCGGCGGTGCTGATCCCGTACAGCCGCGCATGGTCGACGACCTCCTCGCCGGCGCGGGCGTCCGGGGCGGTGGAACCGCTCTGCGACACGTAGCCGATCCGGCGGCGGACCCCGACCGGGTCGGCGACCAGGTCGCAACCGGCCACGGTGGCCGTCCCGGCGGTCGGCACGAGCAGGGTGGTGAGCATCCGGAGGGTGGTGGTCTTGCCGGCCCCGTTGGGTCCCAGGAAGCCGACGATCTCGCCCGCCCCGACGTCGAGGTCCACGCCGGCGACGGCGTGCACCTCCTGCTTCTTCCTCCGGAACGTGCGGGCCAGGCCGCGAGCGTGGATCACCCGCCGAGTCTCGGAGCCCGCGACGGGGCGGTCAACCGGGTTCCCGGCCGGCCGGTCAGCCGTGCCGGCCGGTCGCGTCCCGGCGTGGCCGCAGCGCGATCAGCGCCCAGAGCACCGGCACGAGCAGCACCGGCCACTGCAGCGACAGGTCACCCACCCAGACCAGCCCGGCGATCAGCAGCAGGGCCACCCAGGCCGCCGTCCAGAGCCCCAGGAACCGTCGCTGGGCCGCGGTCGGGCGCATCAGGCCGCCGCCAGCTCGGCGGTGACACCGGCCGGGGTGAGCGGTTCGTCCAGCAGCCGCAGGAACCGGTCGGCGACCGGCTGCTCCGCCGGTCGGGCCGCGAGCCAGCGGCTGAGCAGCTCGTAGCCCTCGACGTAGGTGGAGATGTAGGCCCGCCACAGCGGGTCGGTCTGGAAGCGCAACTGCTGGACGGCGCGGTCGTGGCTCACCAGACCCCACCGCTGGAGGTGGGCGACGACCACGTCGCGGTCTGCGTGCCGGTCGTGCAGCAGGATCGCGGCGTCCTGACGCACCCGGTTCAGCGGTTCGGTGACCGCGGCGACCCGCTCGGCCAGGTGCCCGTCGAAGTGCAGGCCCAGGTCGCCGAGCACCTCGGCCGCCCACGGCCCCCAGCCGTCGCCCACGGCGGCCGCCATCCCCAGGTCCGCCAGCCCCTCGGCCATCAGGCACTCAGGGGTGTTGACCAGGAAGACGGTGTGCTCGAGGTGGTGCTGCCGCTCGACCAGGCCCCGCTCCTTGCGGCAGTGCTCCGTGTGGTGGCCCGGATAGGACTCGTGGGCGACCAGGTGCGGCAACCGGCCCAGCCGGTGCGGCAGGTCGGCGTTGATGGCCACCCGGGAGCGGTAGTCGCCCTCGTAGTAGTTGAAGCCCGACCAGGGCTTGTCGGTGACCACCTCGTAGCGCACCGTCTCGGCCTCGGGCAGCCCGTACCGGCCGCGGACCCGGTCGCGCAGCGCTGAGGAGAGCGCGTGCACCGCGGCCTCCAGCCGGTCGGGCGGGCACTCCTCCCGCCGGCGGTGCACCGCGTAACGCTCGGGCAGGGTGCCGCTGCCCGGCAGCAGCCGGTCCAGCTCGGCGTGCGCGGCGGCGTACTCCGCCGGGTCGCCCAGCGCGACGTCGACCTGGAAGTAGGCCCGAACCTCGTCGACGAACCCCACCGGCTCACCCGCCATCTTGCGGGCGGTGCACTCCAGCCCGGTCAGCTGACCGCGCAGGTAGGCGCCGCGGTCGGCCGGCAGCCCGGCGGCGTCCAGCTCGGTCAGCAGGGCGCGGGCCTGGTCGCGCAGGCCCTGCGCGGTCGGGGCCGGCTCGTCGAGCACCTGCGCGCGCAGCCGTGGATCACCGGTGTAGGCGTCGACGAAACCGGACTCCAGCCGGTCGAAGCGCAGGCCCAGCCGGACGTACTCCAAGGGGACGTCGACCGCGCCGGCTGCCATGCCCGGAGTCTCTCAGCCGCCGAAACGGCGGTTCCGGGCGGCGTAGTCACGCAACGCCCGCAGGAAGTCCACCCGCCGGAACTCCGGCCAGTAGACGTCGGTGAAGTAGAACTCCGAGTGCGCCGTCTGCCAGAGCAGGAACCCCGACAGCCGCTGCTCGCCGCTGGTCCGGATGATCAGGTCGGGGTCGGGCTGGCCGCGGGTGTAGAGGTGCTCGGAGATGTGCTCGACGTCGAACACCTCGATCAGCTCGGGCAGCGTCGTCCCACGCTCGGCGTGCTCGGCCAGCAGCGAGCGGACGGCGTCGGCGATCTCCCGCCGCCCGCCGTAGCCGACGGCGAGGTTCACGCTCACGCCCGGCCGGTCGCGGGTGTCCTCCTCCGCCTCCTTGAGGACGGCGACCGTCTCGGCGGGCAGCAGCTCCAGCGCGCCCACCGCCCGCAGGTGCCAGTTGCACCCGGGCCCGGCCAGGTCGCAGGCGACGCCCTCGATGATCCGGAGCAGCGCGGTGAGCTCGGGCACGGGACGCTGCAGGTTGTCGGTCGACAGGAGGAAGAGCGTGACCACCTCGACGTCGGCCTCGTCGCACCAGCGCAGCAGGTCGACGATCTTGTCCGCACCCACCCGGTGGCCGGCGTTGACGTCCTCCAGGCCGATCGACCTCGCCCACCGCCGGTTGCCGTCGATGATCACACCGACGTGGCGGGGGGTCTCACCACCGAGGACGGCCCGCGCCAGGCGCCGCTCGTACAGAGTCGTGAGCGCTTCGCGGACCCACGCGCGCACCCTCACGAGAGGCAGCCTAGGACCCTCCGCCCCGGAGCCCCCGCGCCGCTCCGGCGCCGGACCGCAACCGCCGCCCGACTCGCCGGGGACCCCCGCCGGATCACAGGGCGCACCGGATGACGGCGAACCCGGGGCTCCGTAACCTCGGGGCATGGCCCTCTCGTCCGATCGCGGCGCACGCGCCCGGGTCACCGCCGACGGCGCACAGCTCGAGGCACCACTCGGGGAGGCCGTCGAGACGGTCGTCGCCGAGGGCGAACAGGTCGAGAGCGTCGAACCGGCCGACGCCTGGGATGTGGCCGACTACGGCGACCGCGACTACGACCACCCCGACACCCGACCGCGGATGCGCGGCTGGCTGCACCTGTTCGCGGCGTTCGGCGCGGTGGTGGCGGGCGCGGTGCTCATCCCGCTGGCCTGGACCCACGGTCCCCGCGCCGGCATCCCGGTGTCGCTGTACTGCCTGACGATCCTCGGGTTGTTCGGCATCAGCGCCGCCTACCACCGCCGGCGCTGGTCACCGCGCGGCTGGAGGCTGATGAAGCGGCTCGACCACTCGATGATCTTCCTGTTCATCGCCGGCACGTACACACCGTTCGCGATGCTGGCGGTGTCGGCGCCGACCAACATGTGGATCCTGGCCGTGGTCTGGATCGGGGCCCTCGCCGGGATGTCGCTGAAGCTGGTCTGGCCGACCGCCCCCCGCTGGGTGGGCGTGCCGATCTACCTCGCCCTGGGCTGGGTCGCCGTCTTCGTGCTCACCGACATCCTGCAGCTCGCCGGGGTCACCGCGATGGTGCTGCTGGCGGTCGGCGGCGTGCTCTACACCGTCGGCGGGGTCGCCTACGGGCTCAAGAGGCCCAACCCGTGGCCGGGCACCTTCGGCTACCACGAGGTGTTCCACGCGATGACGATCGTGGCGGCCGCCTGTCACTACATCGCCGTCTACTTCGCCCTGTACAACTCCCCGTTCGTCTGACCGGTTCGGCGCCCCGGCGCGCCGAGCCGCCGCTGGCCGGGGCGTCGGCACCGTCGGGTCAGGCCGCCCGGGTGCGCAGGTCGGCCGCGGGGAACGGCGGCCGGTCGTCCAGCCGGACCGACAACCGGCCCGCGGCACGCCAGAGGCGGGCGGTCACGTCGCGGTCGGCGTCGGTGACCAGGTTGCCCATCAGCCGGAGTGCGACGGTCATCAGCAGCCGCGAGCGCATCCCCACCGGACCGGCGGCCGGCAGCAGCCGCGGGACGGTCAGGAGGCCGGCGAGCCGGCGGGCGATGGAGAACGCCTCGCCGTAGTGCCGGCGGAGCGTCGCCGGCCAGGCCAGCGACCAGTCGTCCTCGTGCAGCAGCCCGGCCAGCGTCCGGCCGGTCTCCATGCCGTAGTCGATGCCCTCACCGTTGAGCGGGTTGACGCAGCCCGCCGCGTCGCCGACCAGCGCCCAGTTGCGGCCGGCCACTCCGGACACCGCCCCGCCCATCGGCAGCAGCGCCGAGGCCTTGGCCCGCACCTCCCCCGACAGCTGCCACTCCTCGCGGCGTCCGCCGGCGTAGAAGTCCAGCAGCGACCGCAGCTGCACCCCGGCGGGCCGCTTCGCCGTCGCCAGCGTGCCGACGCCGATGTTCACCTCACCCCCACCGAGCGGGAAGACCCAGCCGTAGCCGGACAGCAGCTCTCCCCCGTCGCCGCGCAGCTCCAGGTGCGAGGAGATCCACTCGTCGTCGCTGCGTCCGGAGGCCACGTAGCCGCGGGCGGCCACCCCGTAGGCGGTGTCCCGGTGCCACTCCCGTCCGAGCACGCGGCCGAGCGGGGACCGGGCGCCGTCGGCGACGACCAGCCGACGGCAGGCGACGGTCGTCGTCGTCCCGTCCGGACGGCGGAACACCACCCCGGACACCCGGTCGCCGTCCCGCTCGACGTCGACGGCCCGGGCGCCCTCCAGCGGCTGCGCGCCGTCGTCGAGGGCGACCTGCCGGATCCGGGCGTCCAGTTCGGTGCGCGGGACCGCCCCGCCGTGGTCGGGCAGCGACCCACCCGGCCAGGGCAGCAGCAGTTCCTGGCCGAAACCGGCAGCCCGCAGTCCGCGGTTGCGGCCCTGGGCACGAACCCAGTCGCCGAGGCCCAGGTGGTCCAGCTCGGCGATCGCCCGAGGGGTCAGCCCGTCGCCGCAGGTCTTGTCCCGCGGGAAGACGGCGACGTCGGCGAGGACCACGTCCGCACCTGCGCGGGCGGCCCAGGCCGCGGCCGCCGAGCCGGCCGGGCCGGCGCCGACCACGAGGACGTCGGTCTCGGTGGGCTCGACGTCGGCGGTCACACGACCCAGTGTCCCTGCCTCGCGAGGACGGGAGGTGACCCCCCTGCAGGGAGGTCCTTCCTCAGCCGAACAGCGGGAACCGGGACACCGCGGGCCCGAGCTCCAGCCGGTCGGCCGCGGTCAGCCGGTCGCGCCCGGTGGCGCGCCGGGCGGCGGTGGCGTCGTCCCACCGGTCCGGCAGCGGCCCCCCGGCCAGTTCCTCGAGGACCCGCCGCACCTCGGCCAGCGCCTCCTGCGCCGGCCCGGGCCGGTCCAGCTGGGCGACGAGGTCCAGGTGGTGGACGGCGGCCTCGACGACGAGCGTGGACAGCAGGTCGGCCACGGTCAGCACGCGGCGCTGGGTGCGCACCCGGTCGTCGGCGTCCAGCCGGCCCGCAGCCACCCCCACCGCTGCCGCCGTCTCGGCGTACCGGGCGGCGACGCCGGCCATCCCGCCCTGCGTGCTCGCCGCGATCCTGGTGCTCCACAGCTCCTCGTCGTCGCCGGGCACGGGCGGCCGCCAGGCCGTCCAGTAGCTGACCGCGTCGGTGTCGACCGGCCCGGCCGCAGGCGTGGCCAGGGCCACGAGTGCCCGACGGGCGTCGCCGAGCAGGTGGAACCCGAGGTCGACGGGCGTCCAGCCGGCGCACCCGGTGGGCTGCCACCCCTCCTGGTCGGTCAGGGAGGACAACAGCGACGACAGGTCGTCGTACGTGATGCGCAGCAGCGCCGCGGAACCGGGCATCCGCCCACCCTGGCAGGTCCGGCGCCGGCCGGGAGCCCGGCGCGGCCGCCCCGGGGTCAGGTCACCTGCGGGCCGCGGCCCCGGACCTGCTCGACCGACTCCATCGCCCGGCGCAGCTCGGTCAGCCAGTCCTCGGTGTGCTGGCCGACCAGCCGCACCGCCCAGGCGAGCGCGTCCGACCGTGACCGGGCGACGCCGGCGTCGACCAGGGTGTCCAGGACCTGCCGCTCCGGCTGCCGCAGCCGGGTCATGACCGGGACCGACAGGGTGGTGAACAGCTCGCGGGTGTCGCCGCAGCGGGCGCCCCACGCGACGGAGCGGCCGTACCGCTCCTGGGCGGCGTCGGCGATGGCCATCCGCTGCTCGCGGGTCTGCTCACGGAACCGGGAGATCCGGCCCGCCCGGGCGGCGACCGGGTCACCCTCCCCCGCGTCCGGTTCGGCGACAACCCCGACCACGGTGATCTCGTCCCGGTCGAGGGCCAGCTCGACGGGTCCGGTGAACCACTCGTCGGGCAGCCGCCCGGCGAACCAGCCGGCCACCTCGGCGCGGTCGACCGGCGGCGGGGCATCCGCAGCCCGGCCGCGGACCCGGCCGCGACCCAGGAAGCCCTCGGGCGGGAAGCGATGGTGTGCGTGCACGGTGTCCTCCTCAGGACGACGATCCACACACTGTAATCCTGTAATCAGTTGAGTAGTGGAGCCATCGCTGCGCCCAGGGCGGACACGTCGACCACCGGCGCCGAGCACACGGACCCCCGGCACA
>JAOPWO010000026.1 GCA_025965635.1 Modestobacter sp.
CCTCCGGCGGCCCGGCGTCCTGCGTCGCGGCGTCCCGCGTCCCGGCGTCAGCTGACCCGCTCGAAGACCGCGGCCAGCCCCTGCCCGCCGCCGATGCACATCGTCTCCAGCCCGTAGCGGACCTCGCGGCGGCGCATCTCGTGGGCGAGGGTGGCCAGGATCCGGGCGCCGGTCGCGCCGACCGGGTGGCCCAGCGAGATCCCCGAGCCGTTGACGTTGACCCGGTCCCGGTCCTCGCCGCCGAGGCCCCAGGCCTCGAGGCAGGCCAGCACCTGGCTGGCGAAGGCCTCGTTGAGCTCGATCAGGTCCATGTCGGCGAGCGTGAGACCCGTCTGGTCCAGGACCTTGGCGGTCGCTGGGACCGGCCCGATGCCCATCGTCTCCGGCGGCACCCCGGCCACGGCCCAGCCGACCAGCCGGACGAAGGGCTCCCAGCCGCGGCGGTCGGCCTCCGCGCGGGTGGTGACCACGCACACCGCGGCGCCGTCGTTCTGGCCGGAGGCGTTGCCGGCGGTCACGGTGGCCTCGGCGTCGACCCGGCCCATCACCGGGCGGAGCTTGGCGAGATCCTCCATCGTGGTCTCCGGACGGGGGTGCTCGTCCTCGGTGACGACCCGCCCCGGAGCCTTGCGGGTGCCCGGGACCTCCACGCCGATGATCTCGTCCTTGAACCGGCCCTCGCGGATGGCGGCGCCGGCGGCCTGCTGCGAGCGCAGCGCCCAGGCGTCCTGTTCCAGCCGGCCGATGCTGTGCTCGCGGCGCACGTTCTCCGCCGTCTCCAGCATGCCGCCGGGCACCGGGTGGTGGCGGCCGCCAGCGGTCTCCCGCGCCCGGGCCAGCCGGTCGTGCAGCATGACGCCGTCGCCCTTGGCCCCCGTGCGCAGCCCGAGGGCGTAGTGCTCGACGTTGCTCATCGACTCCACGCCCCCGGCGACGACGATCCGGCCGGCACCCGCGCCGACCTGCATCGCCGCGTAGATGATCGCCTGCAGGCCGGAGCCGCAGCGGCGGTCGATCTGCAGCCCGGGGACCTCCACGCCGAGGCCGGCGTCCAGGGCGGCGATCCGGCCGATGGCGGGGTTCTCGCCGCTGGGGCTGCAGTTGCCCAGGATGACGTCGTCCACCTCCCCCTCGCCCAGCCCGGTGCGCTCGACCAACCCGCGCAGAGCGGTGGCGGCCAGGTCGTTGGCGGACAGGCCGGCGAAGACGCCGCCGAAGCGGCCGACCGGCGTGCGGATCGGGGAGCAGATGACGACGTCGTCCATGCCGTCCACTCTGCCAGCCGCCGGCGCGACGGGCGCGCCGCGGGTGTGCTCAGACGGGGCCGAGGCAGTAGGCGGTGTCCGGGCCGTCGCCGCCGCCCTGCCAGTAGGAGGCGACCACGCCGGGGACCTCGGCACAGGCCGCCTGCGCGGCGGTCTCCGGCACGTCCTCCCGCGCCTCGATCACGCGGTACTCCGCCTCGGCGGCGTCGCACGACACCGGCTCGGCCTCGGCGGTGGTGCAGTCGTCGGCCGACAGCCGCGGCGAGGTCGAGCCGTTGTCCCCGCTGAGCGCGAACAGGACGACGACGCAGACGGCGATGACCACGACACCGAGGGCGACCAACGGCGTCCGGTTGCCTGCCTGCGGACCGGGCTCCCGCGGATCCTGGCCGTACGGCCCCTGTTCCCCGCCGCCCTGTGGCGTGCTCACCGAGTTCCTCCGTCCGTGACGGCGCGGATCCCCCCGCGCCGGAGGCGGGACCGCTCCGCCGGCTGCCTGGTGCTCGAACGGCCAGCCTAGTTCGCCGCCCCCGCCCCACCCCGACGGCTCCGGCACGTGCAGCGCCCTGGCGAACACCGGCGCAGTAGCGTTCCGCTGATGACCACCGGCGAGGCTCCCCCGGCCTATCTGGTGGACGCCGCCGACAAGGCCCTCCAGCTCCTGCTGCTGTTGCAGTCCCGGGACTCGCTCGGCGTCAGCGAGGCTGCGGCGTCCCTGGACGTCGCCCGCTCCACCGCGCACCGGTTGCTGGCCACCCTGCGGTACCGCGGGTTCGCCGTGCAGTCCGCCGACCGCCGGTACCGCGCCGGGCCGGCGCTGCGTCGCAGCACCGCGTCCACCCGGTCGACGGCGACGCTGGTCGAGCTCGCCGGGCCGCTGGTCGTCCAGCTCCGCGATGAGCTGAACGAGACCGTGCACCTGGTCGTACTCGACGGCACCGACGCGGTGTTCCTCCTCAGCGAGGAGGGCCACCAGCCGCTGCGGATCGCCTCCCGGGCCGGCTCGCGGTTGCCGGCGAGGCACGCGTCCGGCGGCAAGGTGCTGCTGGCCGGGCTGGACCCCGCCGAGCTGACCCGTCGCTTCGCCGACGCCGGCCTGAACCCGGCCGAGCTGGCCGACCTGGAGGCCGCAGTCGCCCGGGTCCGGCAGACCGGGGTGGGGGTGAACCGCGGGGAGACCGAGGCCGGCATTGGCGCCGTCGCCCTCGCCGTGCGGGGCGACGACGGCACACCCGTCGCGGCGCTGGCGGTCTCCGTGCCGCTGATGCGGCTGTCCCGCGCGCGGATCGCCGAGCTGACCGCGGCGCTGGGCCGGTCGGCCGCGGCGATCGGCGCCCTGGTGGGCTGAGCGCCGGTCAGTCCCGCGGCTTCGCCATGGCCCGGTTGCCCATGGCCTTCACCGAGTCCGGCAGCACCTTGTTCACCGCCTCCTGGGCCTTGACCGCCAGCGACGCGGCGACGACCTTCCTCTCCCCGGCCATCAGCGCCGCGAAGCCCTGCTCGGCGACCTCGGCCGCACCGTCCTTGGGTCCCTGGCCCATGCCGGTGTCCGCCATGTCGGCGCGGGCGAAGAAGTTCGTGTCCGTGGGCCCGGGCATCAGCGAGGTGATCGTGACGGCGGAGTCCTTCAGCTCGTCCTGAACGGCCTCGGTCAGCGACTGCACGAACGACTTCGACGCGTTGTAGATCGACTGGTACGACCCGGGCATCGTCGAGGCGATCGAAGAGGTGACCAGCAGCCTGCCCTCGTTGCGCCGGGTCATCTGGGTGAGCACCAGCTTCATCAGCGCCGTCGTGGACACCACGTTGACCTGCAGGATCTCCAGGTCGTCGGCCCAGTCGGTGTCGACGAAGGCGCCTCCCTCCCCCACCCCCGCGTTCAACGCGGCGGCATCGAGCGCCCGGCCCAGCGCGGTCACGGCGGTCCACAGCGCCTCGATGCCCTCGGGGGTGCGCAGGTCGGCCCGGACCGGGTGCACCACGGCGCCCTCGGCCCGCAGCAGCATCGCGGCCTTCTCGATGCCGGCGTCCTCGGCGTTCACCACGAGGTCGAAGCCGTGCTGCGCGAACTGCCGGGCGAGCTCGAGGCCGATGCCGCTGGAGGCGCCGGTCACCAGAGCCAGAGGCGAGGCGGTCGTCATGGGCCGCTACTACCCCGGGACCGGCGGCGGTCAACCGTCCCGGCGGCCCAGCGCCGGAGCCCCCCGCAGGACATCGCGGGCCCGCCGTCAGACTCGGGGCATGACGGACGACGCGGGCCCGGCCGGGCCGCCGGAGGAACGGCCGGCGATCTGCTCGGCGAAGCGCTGCCAGCAGCCGGCCCGGTGGGTGCTGGTGTGGAACAACCCCAAACTCCACGCACCGGACCGGGAGAAGAACTGGACCGCGTGCGACGACCACCGGGAGCCGCTGTCCTCCCACCTGGCGATCCGGTCGTTCCTCCGCCGGGTCGAACCGCTGACCCCTCCGACGTCCTGAGTGGCGGCTGACCGCCGCCTGCCACGATCGCTCCTCGTGCGACGACCCCGCGGAGCCCGCAGCGAGGGCGGGGCCCTCCCCCGCGAGGTCGGGGTGCTGGCCATCGTCGCCTTCGTGGTGGCGCTCGGGTTCGGCGTCGTCGCCCCGGCCATCCCGCTGTTCGTGCAGGACTACGGCGTCGGGACGACAGCGGTCGGGCTGGCCATCAGCGCCTTCGCCTTCTTCCGCTTCGTCTCCGCCTTCGCCGGCGGCTCGCTGGTCGAGCGGCTCGGCGAGCGGGTCATCCTGACCACCGGGCTGCTGATCGTCGCGGTCACCACCGGGCTGGCCGCACTGGCCAGCAGCTTCCCCGTCTTCCTGGCGTTCCGGGCGGCCGGCGGCATCGGCAGCGCGCTGTTCACGGTCGCCTCCCTGTCGCTGCTGCTGCGCAGCGCGCCGTCCGCGCAGCGCGGCCGGGCGGCGGCGACGTACCAGGGCGGCTTCATCCTGGGTGGCATCGCCGGTCCCGCCGCCGGTGGCTTCCTCACCGAGGTCGACGCGCGGCTGCCGTTCCTCGTCTACAGCATCTCCCTGCTCGCGGCCGGCGCCGTGGCGATGGTGCTGCTCAGCCGGCCGACCCGACGCGCGGCGGACGCCGCCGACGAGCCGGGCGGTGCGCCGGCCGGGGAGCCGGCCGGGGAGCCGGCCGGACCCGCTCCCGGGATCCTGGCGGCGGCGTTCCGGTCACGCGCCTACCTCGCCGCCCTGGCCGCCAACCTCGCGGTCGGCTGGGTGCTCTTCGGCGTGCGCAACTCGCTGGTCCCGCTGTACGTGACCGAGGAGCTGGGGAAGTCGGCGGCCTGGGCGGGGGCCGGGCTGCTGGCCGCTTCGGTCGCGCAGGCGGTCGCCCTGCTGCGTGCCGGCCGGCTCGCGGACACCTGGGGACGGCGACCGGCGCTGGTGCTGGGCGCGGCGCTGGCCACCGCCTCGCTGCTCGTGCTGGTGCTGCCGCCGGCCACCGGACTGTTCCTGCTGTCCATGGCGACCTTCGGGCTGGCGGCCTCGCTGCTGTCCAGCGTGCCGGCCGCGATCGTGGGCGACGTCAGCCCGGCACGCGGCGGGCGGCTGGTGGCGGTGTTCCAGATGGTGGCCGACCTCGGGGCAGTGGCCGGCCCGCTGGTCGCCGGATGGCTGACCGACGCGTTCTCCTTCCAGGTCGCCTTCGCCGTCAGCGCCGCCGTCGTGGGGATCAGCCTGGTCGCCGCGCTCGCCATGCCGCGGACGCCGCAGCCGATCGGCTGAGGGCTGCCGGCCGGGGTCGGCCCACCGGCCGTCAGCCGGGCCGGACCAGCGGCGACCCGGCCAGCCGCCGGGACACCCCGCGGGCGGTGGCGATGACCGCGGGCACGTACACCGCCGCGGCGTCCCCGCCGGTGGGCACCACCACCGACACCGCAGCGACCACCTGCCCGCCGGGCCCGGCCACCGGGGCGGCGACGGCCAGCGCCGGCAGCGGCATGGTGCTGACCGCGACGGCGACGCCGACCCGCCGGATCTCCGCGAGGACGCGGCGCAGCTCGCTCGGTGCGGTGACGGTGCGGTCGGTGTAGCGCTCCAGGGATCCGGCCAGCACGGCGTCCTGCTCCACCGCCGGGGCGTAGGCCAGCAGCACCTGCCCCACCCCGCTGGCGTGCAGCGGCAGCCGGCCGCCGATCCGGGCGGCGGTCGGGACGGCGCCCCGGGTGGCGAAGTGCTCCACGACGACCGCCGCCCCGCCGTCCCGCACCGCGAGCTGGACGGTCTGCTGGGTGGCCTCGTAGAGGTCCTCGAGGAACGGCCGGGCGACGTCGCGCAGCCCGCCGGCCCGCGGAGCCGACGCGGCCACCTCCCACAGCCGCAGCCCGGCCCGGTACCTGCCGTCGGCCTGCCGCTCCAGGCCGCCCCAGGCGGCCAGCGTCTGCACCAGCCGGTGGGCGGTGGACAGCGGCATCCCGGTGCGCCGGCCGACCTCGGTGGCGTTCAGCCCGGCCGGTTCGGCCCCGATCGCATCGAGCACCGCACACACCTTGGCCGCCACGCTGCGCGCGTTCTCCGCCGGCACCGGCCGCTCCTCGCCGTCGACTTCTCCCGGTGGATGGGAGGTCTGTTGTCCGGGACACAGTGCCGCACGCCACTATGGGCGCCGCACGCCGGGTCGTCTCCCGGTCGTGATCCCGGGTCCGGGGCAGCTCGCCCCACCCGTCTCCCCGCCGTCCGGCCCGGCCCGGACGCCTGCCCTGGAGGCAACGTGCCCGTCGACGTACTCGCTGTGGTCGTGCTGCTCGCCGTGTTCCTCGTGGGCACGATCAGCACGGTCAACATCGGCGCCCTGGCGCTGGTCGGGGCCTTCGCCCTCGGGCTCCTCGTCGTGGACGAGGACGTCCCGACCATCCTGAGCGGGTTCCCCGCCAACTACTTCATCCTGCTGTTCGGCATCACCTACCTGTTCTCCGTCGCCGCCGCGAACGGGACGACGCACTGGCTGGTCATGTCGATGGCCCGGCTGGTCCGCGGCAACGCCAAGGTGGTGCCGCTGCTGCTGTTCCTGGTGACTGCTGCCGTCACCTCCGCCGGCGCCCCCGGCCAGGCGGCGGCCGGGATCATGGCCCCGATCGGGATCAGCCTGGCCCGGGAGTTCGGCATCCGGCCGCTGCTGGCCGGCCTGATGGTCGTCACCGGCGTCGGCGCGGGCACCTTCTCACCGCTGTCGACGCTGGGCATCATCGCCAACGAGAGCGTCGAGCAGGGCGGCTTCGACGTCAGCCCGATCACCCTGTGGCTGGCCACGCTCGCCTTCAACCTCGTGCTCGCCGTGGTGGTCTACCTCGTGCTGGGCGGTCTGCGCGCCACCCGGGACGGGCTGGCCGCCGCCGCCCGGGAGGACCAGCCGACGTCCTCGGGTGCCGGCAGCCCGCTGGAGTCCGAGCCGGTCCCCGGCCCGTCCTCCGGCGGTGTGGCGACCGCCGTCCCCACGACGCTGGCCACCCTGGAGCGTCCGGCCCTCGACCCCGCCAGGATCACCACGCTGGTCGCCATCGCCCTGGTGGCGCTCGGCGCGCTGGTCTTCGACCTGGACATCGGCATGCTCGCGGTGGTCGCCGCGGTGCTCGTGCACGTGGTCTTCCCGCGCGAGGAGAGCACCGCGCACATCAGCTGGAACGTCATCCTGCTGGTCTGCGGGCTGATCACGCTGATCGAGCTGCTCGACCGGGCCGGCACGATCGGCCGCATCGGCGAGGGCGTCGCCGGTGTGGGCGCCCCGCTGGTCAGCGCGCTGCTGCTGTGCGGCGTCGCGGCGCTGGTCTCGGCGTTCGCCTCCAGCACCGGCGTGATCGGCGCGATCGTCCCGCTCGCCATCCCGCTGATGGCCATGGGGAACCTCTCCCCCACCGGCCTGCTCATCGCCATCGCGCTGTCGGCCACCGTCGTGGACGCCAGCCCGTTCTCCTCGGTCGGCGCACTCGTGGTGGCCAGTGCGCCGGAGGACCAGCAGCGCTCGGTCTCCCGCAAGCTGCTGGTCTTCGGCCTGGTGATGATCGTCGCTGCGCCGGTGGCCTCGGTGCTGCTCTTCCTGCTCCCCGCCCAGCTCGGCTGACCCGCCGGCCGGCGCACCCACCCGACCCCGCACCCAGGAGGCCCGCATGACCGCACCGGTGTTCACCATGGCCTGCCAGGCCTACGACCGCATGCAGCCGCTGCGCGACGGCACCGTCCGCCTCGGCGGCGCGCAGCTGAACTTCCTCGACCTGCCGGTGGAGGAGACCTTCTTCCGGATGCTGAAGTTCGGCGAGTTCGACATCGCCGAGCTCTCGCTGTCCAGCTACGTGCTCACCCTCAGCCAGGGGGCGCCGTTCGTCGCCGTCCCGGTCTTCCCGTCCCGGGCGTTCCGGCACAGCGCCATCTACGTCCGGGAGGACTCGACGCTGACCGACCCGGCCGAGCTCGCCGGCCTGACCGTCGGCGTGCCGGAGTACCAGATCACCGCCGCGGTGTGGATCCGCGGCATCCTCGCCGAGCACCACGGCGTGGACGTCGCCTCGGTCAGGTACCGCACCGGCGGGCTGGACGAGACCGGCCGCACGGAGAAGGTGGCACTCGACCTGCCGGCCGACGTGCAGGTCGCCCCGATCGGCGCCGCCCAGACCCTGTCCCAGCTGCTGCTCGACGGCGAGCTGGACGCGGTCTACAGCGCCCGCAACCCTGGCCCGTTCAACACCCCGGGCGGCGGCGGGCTCCGCCGGCTGCTGCCCGACCCGGCCGGCACCGAGCGGGAGTACCACGCCCGCACCGGCATCTTCCCGATCATGCACACCCTGGTGATCCGCCGGGAGGTCTACGAGCAGCACCGCTGGCTGGCCCGCGAGCTGGTGAAGGCCTGCGGCGCCGCCAAGGCCCTCGGGCTGGCCGGGATCGGCGAGACCGCGGCGCTGCCCTACGCGCTGCCCTGGCTGTGGGCCGAGGTGGAGCGGACCCGCGCCGCGCTGGGCGCGGACTGGTGGCCCTACGGCCTGGAGCGCAACCGGACCACGCTGGAGACGTTCCTGCGGTACTCGCACGAGCAGGGGCTGGCCGCCCGCCGCTACGAGCCCGAGGAGCTCTTCGCACCCGAGGCGCTGGCCGCCGTCGTCGTCTGACCCGGCCCGGCCGGGCCGGCAGATCGCCCCGCACGCTGGGCAGCAGGCGGGAGTCGCGCACCGTCGGGACGTCGGTCAGCCGGTCGGCCGGCTCCGAGCCGGGGGCCGTCGCCACGGCGACCGCGCGGTTGCGCTCCACCACCGGCGACGGCGTGACCTCCGCCAGCGCCTCGTAGAGCGCCGCGACCGGCGCCCGGTCGGTCAGCTCGGCCTCGGTCGGCATCAGGCCGTTCTCGGAGTCCCCGTTGGCCTCGACGATCACCATGGGGCGCACCGCACCGTCTCCCCGCCTGTTCGGTCGGACACCCCCCGGGAGAACTCCGGGCCGGGCGCCGGCCCTGATCGGGGACGGCGCCCGGCCCGGGGACCGAACGGTAGGACTCAGGCCTGCGGCGGCCCGTAGAGCCAGTCCAGGTGCCGGGCGTGGTCGGTCGGGAGCACCCGGAGCAGCTCGTTGCGCAGCAGCCGGGTGAGCCCGTCGACGTGCCAGATCTCGCCCCAGATCCGCGCCGTCGACTGCACCCGCGCGGTGCGGTCCCGGCGCGCCTCGGCGTAGTCGGCCAGCGCGGCCGGCACGTCGCCGGCCAGCGCCGCCGGCTCCGGCGACAGGGCCGCGGCCAGCGTGACGCCGTCCTCGATCGACTGGCACGCCCCCTGGGCCAGGTACTGCAGCATCGGGTGCGCGGCGTCACCGAGCAGGGCCAGCCGGCCCTCGACCCAGTGCTGGATCGGCTCGCGGTCGTACATCTGCCAGCGCCGGTCCCGCCACAGCAGCGGCAGCGCCTCCCGCACCGGCCCGCAGGCCTGCGCGAAGACCTCGTCGAGCTCCTCCGGGCCACCCCAGTCAGGGTCGGTGGGGTCGGCGAGGTGCCCGGGCGACCGGAACACCGCGACGGTGTTGACCATCTCGCCGGCCCGCAGCGCGTACTGCACGCAGTGCATGCCCGGCCCGATGAACACCGTCACGTCACCCGGGTCGACGTGCTCCGCCGCCTGCTCGAACGGCACGGTGCCGCGGTAGGCGACGTACCCGGAGGACACCGGCTCGTCGTCGGAGAGCCGGGCCCGCAGGGACGAGCGCAGCCCGTCGGCCCCGACCACCGCCGAGGCCCCGTGCACGGAGCCGTCGGCACAGGTCACCTCGACGCCGTCGTCGTCCTGACGGACGTCGACGGTCTGCCGGCCGGTCTCCAGCGCCACGCCCGCGGCGGCGCAGGCACCGACCAGGACGTCGAGCAGGTCCGAGCGGTGCAGGACGACGTACGGGCCGCCGTAACGGGCCTCGAACTCCTCGTCCAGGACCCGGTGGGTCAGCTCCGAGCCGTCCAGCGCGTCCCGGATGACCAGCCGACGGGGCAGCACGCCATGGGCGACGATCTGGTCGAGCACGCCCAGCCTGCGCAGCTCGCGGGTGGCATTGGGAGCCAGTTGCAGCCCCGCGCCGACCTCGGCGAACTCTGCCGACCGCTCCAGCACCCGCACCGACCGGCCGGCCCGGGCCAGCGCCAGCGCCGCGGTCAGCCCGCCGATCCCGCCGCCGACCACCACCACGTCGGCCGAGGTCCGGTCCGACCGCGGGGTGGCCGCGACCGACCCGGGCAGCGACGCGGCCACCGGGGCCGACGCGCTCACAGCCACGCCGCCGGCGTCGGCAGCGGACCGTCGGCCTCCAGCCCGGAGCCGTCGGAGCGACCGGTCAGCCAGGCCGCGACCTCCGGCAGGGTGCCGGCCACGGCCAGCGCCCCGGTGCCCCACTCCCGGTCGCCGGCGAAGACGGCCACGTCGGGCACCTGGTCGCGGCGGTCCCACATCCGGAAGACGTCGTCGACCAGGGCGGCGAGCACGTCCTCCGGGATGTCGGCGAAGCCGACGCCGGCGTCCAGGTCGACGGCGTGCACCCACACCTCGCGGGAGCGCATCCACGGCACCTCGGCGGCCGGCACGGTGCGACCCTGCGCGGTGCGCACCTGCGCCGACCACGCCTCCGCGGGCAGCCCGCGCATCGCCTGGACCAGCCGCGAGGTTGCGGCGAGCACCTCGCTGCGCAGCTCCGCCGGCGACAGCTGGGCCGCCTCGGCAATGCCCGCGTCGCGGGCCTCGGGCGAGGCGTACATCGGGGTCTCGACCCCGGTGCGCGCCCAGCTGAGCAGGTTGACCAGCGCGTCGGCGTTGCGGGCGACGTGCGCCAGCAGGCGGTGGCGCGACCAGTCGGGCAGCAGCGACGGCGCGGCGAACTCCTCGTCGGTCAGCCGGCCCAGCACCGTCCCCAGGTGCTGCTCCCCGTCGGCCCACCAGCCGAGGACCTCGACCGGCTCCTGGGTGGGGGCCGTCATGCGCGCTTCTCGGGGACGCAGGTGTTGCGCAGCTCGCCCAGACCCTGGATCGAGGTGGTGAGGACCGCCCCCGGGGTCAGGTACCGCGGTGGCTTCCGGGCGTGGCCGACCCCGCCGGGGGTGCCGAGCGCCAGCACGTCCCCGGGGTTGAGGGTCAGGATCGTCGAGACGTAGGCGATCGTGGCGACGGCGCCGAAGACCATGTCGTCGGTGTTGGCCGTCTGCACCGTCTCGCCGTCCACGGCGCAGGAGAGGTCCAGGCCGGTGCCGGCCTCGTCGGGGGTGACCAGCTCCGGGCCGATCGGCGTCGTCGCCTCGAACGTCTTCCCCTGCAGCCACTGCAGGGTGCGGTACTGCCAGTCGCGCGCGGTGACGTCGTTGAGCACGGTGTACCCGGCGATCGCGGCCTCGGCGGTCGCCTCGTCGGCGTGCCGCACCCGCGCCCCGATGACGACGGCGAGCTCGGCCTCCCAGTCGACGGCCTCGGACGCCGCGGGCAGCACGACGTCGTCGTACGCGCCGATCAGCGCCTCGGGGAACTTGGCGAACAGGGTGGGGTACTCCGGGGTGTCCCGGCCCATCTCCTTGATGTGGTTGCCGTAGTTCACCCCCACGCAGATGACCTTGCCCGGGCGCGGCACGACCGGGGCGTAGTCCAGCCCGGCCCGCTCGTGCACCGGACCGTCGGCAGCCTCGGCGGTGGCGCGCCAGTCGGCGGCGGCGAGCAGCTCGCCGACATCGGCGTGCCCGGTCTCGACGGCGCGGTCGCCGTCGATGCGGACGGCGCGGGTGCCGGTGGCGGTACGGATCGTGGCCAGGCGCATCAGGCGTCGGTCCCTTCGGTGATCTGGGTGCGGAGCAGGTCGAGCTTCTCGAACACCGGGGCGTCGGAGAAGGTGAACAGGTCGAGGGTCGACTCGGCCTGCAGGCTGAACTCGGTCCAGGCCGGGACGGCGACCACGTCGCCGTGGGTCAGCGTGCGGACCTGACCGTCCATGGTGACCGTGCCGCCGCCGTTGAAGACCTGCCAGACCGAGGACGCCGAGGTGCGGCTGCGTCGGGTGCTCGTGCCGGCGACCAGGCGGTGCATCTCGGTGCGCATCGTGGTGAGCGCGTCCCCGCCGGTGGTGGGGTTGCTGTACCGGATCGCGGCGTGGCCGGGCTCCACCAGCGTGCCGGGCACGCCCTCGTCGGCGAGCTCGAGCTGCCCGGTGAGCGCGGCGTCGGTGTGCACCCAGCGGTAGGCCATCAGCGGCGAGCTCGGCCGGGCGCCGACCGCGGCCACCGGGGTCAGGCCGGGGCCGCCCCACAGCCGCTCGGAGTTGGACTGGTCCGGCGTGCGCTTGTTCCGCACCTCGTCGGGACCGAACTCGAAGAAGCCCTGGTCGATGCCGGCGACCAGCGGGATGTCCAGGCCATCGAGCCAGGCCATGGGGGTGTCGGAGACGTTCTGGTGGCCGTGGAAGTGCCAGCCGGGGGTCAGCAGCAGGTCCCCGCGACGCATCGCGACCGGGTCGCCGTCGACGACGGTCCACACGCCCTCGCCCTCGAGGACGAAGCGGAAGGCCGACTGCGAGTGCCGGTGCTCCGGGGCGTTCTCGCGCGGGTTGAGGTACTGGATCGCGGCCCAGAGGGTCGGCGTGGCGTACGGGTCGCCCGGCAGGCCGGGGTTGCCCAGGCCGATCGCCCGGCGCTCACCGCCGCGGCCCACCGGGACCAGCTCGCCACTCCGGGCGGCCAGCGGGTACAGGTCGTCCCAGCGCCACAGATGCGGCACCGCACGCGGCTCGGGGTGGTGCGGCATGAGGCCCTCGCGGGTGCGCCACAGCGGGGTCATGCCGACGGCGTCGAAGTCGCGGTACAGCGCGGCGAGCTTGGCCTGGTGGTCGGGGCTGTCGAAGTCCACCGCGGCGGGGCGGTTCTCGAGGGTCGTCATGGCAGCTCTCCTCTCTCGGGGGCGGGCGTGCGGCCGGTCGCGCGGGCGACGGGTTCCACCGTCCGCGGCGCTGGCGGGGCCACCTCCGAACGCTAGTTCCCAGTTCGGCACGGGACGACAGGTAGCACGCCGCGTTCTGCTGACCAGAACGCAATCGCACCGACGTCCCCCTGCTGGACGGGGCTTCCCCCCGGCACCGCCGACGAGGTGGACGGAGATCACCGACGGCGCCGTCCCCCGGGGGGCGGCCGGTCGGGGTCGTCCTCCCGGAGGTACCGGGCCGCGCGCGGGGCGGCCGGGTGCGAGGGCTGCATCCGGGAGGGCACCCGCTGGGTGCACCTGCGCCGCTGCCTGATCTGCGACCACGTCGGGTGCTGCGACACCTCCCCGCGGCGGCACGCGACCGCCCACCTCCACGCCAGCAGCCATCCGCTGGTCGCCTCCGGCGAGCCCGGGCAGTGGGCCTGGTGCCACGCCGACGAGCTGGTCCCCGTCCCCCGCTGACCGTGCCGTCCCCCACCCCGGTGCCGCGGCAGAGCCGGCCCCCCGGGGTCAGCGACAGGCCACCAGCAGCCGGTTGCGCTCCTCCAGCAGCCCGGACAGCGCGGTCACCGCCAGCTGGGCATCCTCCTCCGAGCCGCCCGGTGCCAGGTTCCGGTCCAGCTCGTGGAGGCCCTGTCGGAGCTGGTCCTCGATCTCGCCGACTGCCGGCGAGGACTCGGTCGGGCTGAACCGGAAGGACTCGCCGAGCCGCTCGATGGCACGACGCAGCGCGGGGTCGGACACGGTGGTGCGGTACGACTCGAGGCGGGCCGCAGCAGTCCTGAGGAAGGCCACCTCGGTGTGCGACCGCTCCACGCCCACCGCCGCGTGGTCGTTGGAGATCGCGATGCCCAGGAACACGAGGGCGAACAGACCGGCCAGCACGACCTGCACCACGGTGGCGGCCGTCCCCGGGACGATCTCCGGCGCGAACACGAGCACGAGTCCGACGACGACCTGGACCATCAGGTAGATCCCTGCCACGTACGCGAGCGGTGTGGCATGGACGGCGCGATCCCGGCCGCCGGGGACCAGCCGGGGGCCCACCGCCGTCGCGACGTAGGCGAAGGCCGTGAACCCGACCGCGCCCCACCCCACGGGCGTCAGGTCACCGGCAACAGCGACGAGAACCAGGTAGACCGCCGGTGGGACCAGCCAGGCCAGCAGGACGAGGAACCGGCGGTTCATGTCAGTCACCCTTCCGCTGCAACGTGCCGGGGAGTGCCGCACTCCGGGCAGAACCTCGCGCTGGCCCCGAGGGGCACCCCGCAGCCGGCGCAGCCGCGGACGGCGCTCGGCGACCGCGTTCCGCACTCCGTGCAGAACTTCGCGGTGGGCGCGTTGGCGGCGCCGCAGCCGGGACAGGTGCTCGTCGCGGACTCCGGGGAGCTCTCGGCATACCGGGATGCACGGCCCGGGCCCGGGAACGGGGGAGCCGCCGTCGTCGGGGTCTCCAGCGGCTGGGCGAACATCCTCGACGCCATGTCGCCGAAGACGTTTCCGGCCGCGAGGCCCAGACCGACGCCCGCTCCCGCGGCCGCCATCCCACCGGAACCGGGGTTGTTGGCCAGGTCCCGCAGGATCCCGGCGGACTGCTGCCGCCCCCAGTCGGCCCCGAGGATGCCCATCACGCCCTTGTCGGCGAACGCTTCCTCCAACTTCCCGCGGTTCGGGTCGTTCTCCGGGATGTCGACCGACTCCAGGTAGAAGTCGACGAGCCGTACGCCGTAGTCGTCCGCGACCGGGGCCAGCCGCTCGGTGACCGAGCGGGCGATGGCGGTCTTCTCCACGCAGACCTCGAGGATCTCCTGGCCGGAGTCCTTGATGTGCTGGGCGATGGCGTCCTTGACGTGCTGGAGGAACGCCGAGCGGAAGTAGGAGCTGAGGTCTGCGTCGCTGAGCAGCTGGAGGTTGCTGCCCACCAGCTTGACCAGGAACCTCTTCGAGTCGTCGACCTGCACCGAGTACGAGCCGCGGGCCTGGATGCTCGTCTGCAGCCGCAGCACGGGGTCGCGCATCTGGATCGGGGTGTCGGTCCCCCAGAGCAGGCCGAGCTTGTGGTCCTTGCTGACGAAGTAGACCTTGGCGCTGAACGGGCTGACCCCGCCGGTCAGCCGGCGCCGGATGCTACCGATGAACGGGTGGTTGTTCGTGTTCAGCGTGTACCGGCCACCGGAGAAGACCGCGACAGCGACACCGTCCCGGACGAAGACCGCATCTTCGGACTCCGAGACGATCAACTGGGAGTTGTCGTTGAAGTCCTCCCCGGTGAACTTCCAGACGAGCAGTTGCTTGGTCCCGAGCCCCCCGTCCAGGCTCGCCGACTCGTTCTTGATGACGTCATAGATCTTCATGTGGCCTCTTGTCGGCTCCGGTCAGTCACGGAAGGGCAGATGGTGGATCCCGAGCAGCCGCGCCTGCTCCAAGCGGTGACGCCCGCCGGTCACGTCGAGTTTCCCGTTCGGTCGGACGCCGCCGCTCTTGATGGCGTCCGAGCCCAGGAAGTAGTCCCAGACGCCCGCGAGGCTCTCGTGCCCGGCCAGACCGTGCCGGGCGTCGTGGGCTGCGAAGTCCTCGCGCGTGGCGCCGGTGGCGAGGCCGGGGGCGATCGTGTCGTCCCACCGCTGCACGGCGTAGCCGATGTCCTCAGCGGGTCCCGACGGGCGGTAGCCGAGCACGGGGTTGTCCGCGAAGTCGAACTCCTCGACGGCGCCCAGCCTCAGGCCGCGCGCGCTCAGCTGCTCCGCCAACGCCGCGTTCTCCGGCACGTTGCGCAGGTCCGCAGCCGCTCCGCCGTCACCACGGACGGCGTCCATCGCGGCACGGTCACCATCGTCGACGGGCGGCACTGTGTCCTCGATGAGCGGATCCGTGGCGTCGTCCTCCAGCGGCTGCTCAGCACGTGCTGACCCGTCGGACGCGGCGTCCGCCGCCGGCGGCCCGGCATCGGCGGACGACGACTCCTCCGCCAGGTCCCAGGTGGGGGCCGCAGCATCGGGGGTCCCCTCGGACGGCGGGGGATGATCGTCCTCGCGCAGCTCGAGCACGTCGCCTTCGGTCCATGGCCTCGGCTCCCCGTCACCGGCTACCGGCAACTCCCGCTGCTCGGCCGGACCCGCCCCGTCCTCGGCCGACAGGAGGAGCAGGTCCTCGCGCTGCGGCTCCCCGCTCGGGTCGGTGCCACCGCCGTCCTCCGCGAGCACGGACACGTCGGCGACGGGGGCTGCCTCGCTCGGATCCGGTCCCGGCTCGAGCAGGACCGGCTCCACCGTGTCCACCGCCGGGGTGTCCGAGCCGGCGGGCGACCAGTCCGGGACCGGCGACGCCGGCAGGTCCTCACGCACGGGCCGCCGCCCCGGGCCGGCCCGCCTGCAGGGTCCGCCGGATCAGGCCGTCGGTCAGCGGAATCCGGGTGTAGTACTTGACGAATCGCAGGAAGTTCAGCCGGATGGCCGACGCCAGCTCGGCCGAGTAGTCGAGCCCGGGGGGCAGTTCCGCCCTGATCAGCGGGTCGATGCGGCGATAGACGCCCTGGAGCTCCTCGAGCTGCGCGGACTCGGTCGTGAGATGGGCCAGGAAGACCCGCCGGGCGATCTCCCTGCTCATCTCGTTCAACGAGACGTCCCAGCTGTCGAGGAATGCGCACTCCCGGTAGGGCACGAGGAGGGCGGCGTTGTCCCGCCAGTAGGTCAGGGTGCGCGCGATCTCCTCGTCGGGCACGAAGACCCGGATCCCGCGATCGGAGCGCGCATCGGGCAGCGTCACCTCTTCCGGCTCCTCCAGGCGCTCGTAGAACAGCATCGCCTGCCCCGGGCGCAGACGGGCCAGCCTGTGCTTCTGGGCGTCGGCCATGTTCGTGCTCTGGGCGAAGATCTCCTTGTCCTCGGCCTCCACGAGCCGGAAACCCACCTTGATGTTGGTCAGCGCGACGATGTCGCTGGACACCTTGCGGGGCGACTGGTCCGCGACCACCAGACCCACCCCGTAGGAGCGCAACTCGGCCAGCATCCGTCGAAGGAGCGCCTTGGCGATCGCCGCCGGGTCCGCATCGCCGTGCTGAGAGCCCCGTTCCCGCGCATCCAGGAGGACATGCGCCTCCTCCAGCAGCAGGACGTTCTTGAGCTTCCCGTCGCCGGCGAGGTTGCCGTTCACGTAGCTCATGACGTTGAGCAGGAGGAGCGCGATGATCAGCGCCTTCTCCTCAGGATTTTCCACTGCGGCCAGTTCCACCACGGTCGGCCTCGTCATGAGGTCGGCGATGGGGATCGTCTGGTGGTTGTCGAACAGGCGCACGAGGCTGTTCAGGCGCACCTGTCCGGCCCGCCCGATGTTCTGGGCCTCCCCCACGTAGCCGATCCGCTCGAACGTCTCGCGGAAGACCGCGAGGAAGTCGAGCATCCCGAACGTCTCGCCCGGGTCGGCGGTGGTGTACGAGTCGAACCACCGGTGCTTGGAGTAGGCGTTGGCGATCGCTTCCTCGAAGATCCGGTCCAGCGGGGACGCCATCGTCACCGCGGCGGAGAACGCTGTCTTCAGCGTCGACTTGTAGCTCTCCAGCCGCACGTTCTCCGGCGGGGTGAAGGGGTTCATGATGAACGGGGAGACGGAGTTCTTCCCCGGGGTGAAGACCTGGAGGTCGGGGATGGTCTCGATGAGGGCGCGGTACTCGGTCTTGGCCGGCTCGATCACGAGGAAGGGGATCCCGTGCTCGCGCCACAGCTGGTCGAGCATCCCCACGATGAACGTCGTCTTGCCCGACCCGGGCGTTCCGGTGACGAAGGCGTGCTTGGCGAGGTCGTCGCGGTTGAACCCGATCGACACCCGCCGCTGACTGGAACTGAGCTCGCCCACCTGGATCTCGCTACCGCCGACCACCCCGGCGCTGAAGTTCCGGCTGGCCCGGACGGTCTCGTTCACCTTGAACCCGGCGCCGACGCGGGAATTGGCCACGGGTAACCGGAAGATCTCGGACGCCTCTCCCGCGGTGAGCAGGAACGGCAACCGGCAGAACGCCGGTCCCGGGGCCCCCCCGGCCCAGGCCTGGGACCGGCTCGACCGCTCGAGCAGCAACTCGTTGACCCTCCACGGCAACCCGGCCACGCCCCGGTAGGCGGGCAGCAGTTCTCCGGAGACCTCCAGGACCCGCGGCGTGAAGGCCTGCTCCGCCGACACGGAGGCGAGGTGGCTGGAGACCCGGCTCGCCACCACTGATGCCGACACGCGAGGGCCGGCCACCACGATGTTGAACAGGAACAGCGGTCCGGCCTTGTGCCGGTCGTAGTACTCGTAGACCCGGGAGCGCTTCGCCGCGGAGAGCAGGCTCACGTGGCCCAGCGTCTGGTCCGCGATGCCGGACCCGAGCATGTGCAGAGCGGTGCTCGTCTGTTCGACCGCAGCCTGCTCACCGGGCGACAGCGTGGTCGGGATCAACTGGACGGACACCGTGCACCCGGGGTGCTCCACCATGGCCCCGGCGATGCGGCTCAGGTCGCCGGTGGCCTCGGGCAGGCGGTCGAACGCCAGCACCCTCGGCAGGACCGCGTTCTGCAGGTCGTCGATCCACGCGTCCTTGACCAGGGCCAGGATGCGTCCGCCCGGCTCGGGCGCCACCCCTGCGGCGTACGTCTCGGCGGAGATGACGGCATGGTCGAAGTCGCCGGCCGCGAGCGCGGTGAGGACCAGAGCCTGCATCTGCTCGAGGCGCGCCCCCGCCTCGGCGCGGTCGCCGCCGATCATGCGGCCGACGAGGAACAGCCGGACGTCTGCCGCGTGCGGCTGGTCCGCCACCGGGCGACTGGCCCACAGCAGCTCGACGCAGCAGCCACTGTCCAGGCCGGCGCCGGGATAGCACATCTGGTGGATCTCGATGAGCAGCCGGGCGAAGTCCTCGCGGCTGTGCTCGACGACTCCCGAGACGTCCCCGTCGTCGGCCAGGAGCGTCACGTGCGGGATGCGCAGGATCTCGACCACGAAGGTGCCGATGACCTCACCACCCACCAGCGTCGCGAACGCGAGCGGAGCCCCCGGTCCCTGCACCATCAACGGCCCTCCCCCTTGGACGTCGTCGTGGAAGCCCTGTCCTGCCGGGTGGGCGCGAGGCCGCACCCGGCAGGACCGAGCCCGGAGTCAGACCAGCGACTTCTTCTCGCGGATCAGCTGGCGAGCGCCCTGCAGCGACCGGGAGACCAGCCCCTCGTCGCGGATCGCCGAGGTCACCGAGGTGCCCCCGGACGTGGTGAGCTTGAACAGCTCGAGGTTCACCGTCTTCGAGCTGCCCCCGACGTCCGACACCTTGATCGAGTCGCTCTGGGTGGAGATCGAGACGACGTCGCGGTAGAAGTACTCGTCGGTCTGCTCGCTCACGCGGTCCTCCTCGACCAGCGAGAACTGGAGCTTGTAGGAGTACAGCTGCTGCTCGCTGAACAGGAGCACCACGCCCTCGTACCGGGGGGACCGGAAGATCCCGTCCTTGCCGCGCTTGACCGTCTGGCTCTGGAACACGTAGCCGTCGATCAGCACCGGGTCGATGACCTTGACCTGGTCCTCGTCCAGGCCCAGCTTGGCGATCGCGCGCTGCTGGGACGAGCGGACGACGCTCAGGGCCGCGCGGTCGATCTCCTCGTCGGTGGGACGGCCGACCAACTGGAAGTAGATCAGCGCCGCACCGCCGGCGAGGAGCAGCAGCCCCAGCAGTTTCCCTGCGCCCGGCGCCGTCATGAGCGCGAGGAGACCCAGAGCAGCGAGGGCGATGCCCGGCTTGAGGCTCATCGGCTTGAAGTACTTCCGGTTCTTCTTGTAGTCCAGCTCCACGACTGACACCTTCCGTTTCTGATGGGTACTTCTGGCGAACTCAGTGGGACGTGAGGGAACCGAACGGCAGCGCCGCCGGGTCCACTCGCAGCAGTTCGAACAGCAGACGGACGTCCTCGCCGGTCACGTGGTGGGCGATCGCCTGCTGCAGCAGAGCGGCCCAGGAGGGTGAGCAGTTGAGTGACTTGCGTTCGTAGTAGTCGTACCGGAGGTAGGCGAGGAAGTACGAGTAGATCCCCCGGTCCTCGAGCTTCAGGGCCGCCTCGAGATAGGCCTCTGAAGCGCGGATGGTGGCCAGCGGGGCCAGGAACGCCTTCTTGCCGCGCAGCATGGCGATGGCCGCGTAGAAATAGGTCTCGCTGCGCTCGAGGTCGTCGTCGATCGCCGTCTCGAACCGCTGCAGGGCCTGGTCGTAGAGCCCCAGCCCCAGGAAGCACATACCGAGGGAGAGGGCGACCCCCGGATTGCTCGGCTCCTGCGCCAGCGCGTCCTGGTACGTGCGGACATGAGATTTGAGGTCACCGGGCAGCAGGTCGCGGAGACCGGACAGAGAACTGATGATGACCTGACGACCGCAATATCGACAGGACGCCATGTCGGTGGACCAGGGACCACCACAACCGGGACAGGTTAGGTCGACGACACGCTGAATGACTTCCTCCCCCCGTCACCGCCGGACATGGCATCACCGCACTGATTGCGGAAAGCCGGGGCACTGGAGAAAAGTTAGCACGCCCGAGGAATGCAACTGGACGCGAAACGCATGACCGGTGTGATCCGTATCACCACCATTATCATCACCCTCGGTGCCCACAAAAATAGACAAGAACACCACCAGCCACTTGTATCCCACCGGGCGCTGCGCATTGATCTCGCCAATTCGCGGTCGGCTCCGCGCCGGCTCCGTGATGGTGCGGATCCGACGCCCGCCGCCACCGCCGAGTTGCCGTCACACAGCGTCAGTGCGGCCATGCGCGCGGCCGGCCCTCCCGTTCCCGGAAGCGGAGGGTCGACTGCGCGATCGGGCGGTCGTCGGCTCTTCACGGCCACTGCTACGAGCCGTGCGATGACCACCCTGGTCCACACCGGCACCGGCCGGGTGCTCGGCGTTGCGCGAGCACCTGCGCGAGCACCTGCGCGAACAGCTACCGGCGGCTGCTGCTGCGCGCCGCGACGAGCCCGGTTGTCCCACCGGACGGCACCACCGGGCGTGGTCGCCCCCTCCGTGCCGGTCGGTGACCGCCCGGAGGCCGCGGAGGACCGCAGCTGCACCCGGCGACGCCCGCCGGCGCACAGGGCTCCGCCCCTGGGTCAGACGGTGCCGCGGACGTAGGGGATGGTCTGCGGGCCTTCGGGGAGCACGCACACCCGGGCGCCGGGGCCGGCCTTCCCCACCGCCTCGGCGACGGTGGCCGCGATGTCGTCGGTCTGCGACAGGTGCGCCTCGGCCAGCTGGTCGTCCGACAGGTACGAGGTGTGCATGACGACGCGGTGCGCGGACTGGATGCGGGCCTGGATCTGCACCTGCCACTGGTCGGGCACGGTGACCTCGCGGGCGCCGATCAGTTCCAGCAGCGCCTCCGGTGACGCGGCGGAGGTGAGCACCTCGCGGTAGGAGCCGTGGTCGGGGAACCCGTCGACGCACTCCGCGGCGCAGACGATCAGCCCGTCAGGCTTGGTGACCTGCGCGGCGGCGGACATGCCCTTCACCGACTGGTAGAGGTTCTGGTCCAGCGGGTAGCCCGAGCCGGTCGTGACGACGACGTCGAAGGGCGCGTCCACCGGCGCCATCGCGACCTCGCGCGCCTGCTCGATGGCCACCGCGTGCATGTCGAGGATGTCCCCGCCGAACGCGCTGATCACCTGCTGCTCGGTGTTCAGGATGACGTCGAAGGCGAAGGTGACGTTGCCGGCGCCGGCGGTGATCGCCCGGACGTCGTCGTGCACCGGGTTGCCCTGGGTGATCCCCCAGGTGGCCCGCGGATCGCCGATCCGCTTGGCGTCGTGCAGCACCAGCACGGTGTCGAGCGCGGCGAGGCCCGGGGCGACCATCTTGGGCCCGCCGGAGAACCCGGCGAAGAAGTGCGGTTCGACGAACCCGGTGGTGATCCGGACGTCGGCGTCCACCCACTGCTCGTTCAGCCACACGGGCACGCCGTTCCCGTAGGTGCCGACGAACCGGTGGGTGTCGCCGGCCCGCGCGTCGTGGTTGACGATCCGGACCGAGTCGACGACGGCGTCGCCGAACATGGCCCGCAGCTCGGCCTGCGTGTTCGCCCGGTGGGTGCCGGTGGCCACCAGCACCACCACGTCGTCGAGGTCGACGATGCCGTCGAGCTCCTCGAGCACCGCCGGGATCATCAGGTGCCGGGGCTGCGCGCGGGTCACGTCGCAGGCCGAGATCGCCACCGTCTGTCCCCGCTGCACCCGCTCGCGCAGCGGCGGCCCGGCGACCGGCTCCCGCAGCGCACGGCGCAGCTCGGCCGGGACGTCGACCGCCGCGGCGTGCGGGACCGGGGTGATGACGGCGGTGTCGTCGGGGAGCTCGACGCTCAGCCCGTCACGGCCGTAGGCCAGGGTCACCTGCTGCATGCCGGTCTCCGCGGTGCTGGTGGGGGTGGTCCGGACGTCGTCGTCCACCCTGGACGGTAGTGCTCAGCCGGGCAGCGCGCCCACGACCGGAGTCGCGCGGACCGCGGGCAGCGGGCGCATCGCGGTCGCTCCCCCGTCGACGGTGAACGTCGCGCCGGTGACGTAGCTGGACGCCGGGGAGGCGAGGAACAGGGCCAGGCCCTGCACCTCCGACGGGTCGCCGATCCGGCCGAGCACGGTGGCCGAGGCGAAGGCCTCGGCCACCTCGGGCTCGCGGATCCGGCCGCCGGCGATGTTGGTCCGGATCGACCCGGGCGCGATCGCGTTGACCAGGACGCCGCGCCGGCCCAGGTCGGCCGAGGCCTGGTGGACCAGGGCCACGACACCGGCCTTCGCGGCGGCGTAGGCGTAGCCGACCATCGGGTCACCGGCCAGCCCGGCGATCGAGGAGGTCACCACGACCCGGCCGCCGTCGGACACGTGCCGGGCGGCCGCCTGCAGGGTGGCGAAGACGCCGCCGAGGTTGACCTGGATCACCCGGTCCCAGCGGGCCTGGTCGACCGCGGTGAGCTGCCCGTCCGGGGTGGTCGGGCCGGGGCCGGCGGACATGCCGGCGTTGGCGAAGACGACGTCCAGCGAGCCGTGCACCTCCGCCGCCTCGCGCAGCACGGTGTCGACGGCGACCGGATCGGCCACGTCGACGACGGCGCTGCGGACGTCAGCGCCCTGCCCCGCGAGGCGCACCGCCTCCCGGGCGACCCCGTCGGCGTCGGCGTCGGCCAGGGTGACCCGGGCCCCGCAGGAGGCCAGCACCTCGGCGATGGCCAGACCGATCCCGCTGGCCGCCCCGGTGACGACAGCGCCCAGCCCGCGGACGTCGAAGAGCCGGTCCAGGACGGCCGCGCGGTCTTCCGCTCCCGCGGTCACTCAGCGCACCGAGACGGTCATGGAGCCGATCCGGCTGATCCTCATGTCCAGGGTCTCCCCCGCGGTGATCGGCCCGACCCCGGGAGGAGCACCGGTGAACACCACGTCGCCGGGGTTCAACGTCAT
>JAOPWO010000028.1 GCA_025965635.1 Modestobacter sp.
CACCGGCCGACGTGCCGTGGCGAGCGCCTCGGCCGCCGCGGTCAGGTCGGCCGGCGCGGTCTCGGTGGCCCGACGCGGGACCCCGGCGGACGCCGGCCGGGCCGGCTCCTCCCCCGCGGGCAGCAGATCGATGCCCACCGGCACCACGAAGACGACGGCGCGCGACTCGGCGACGGCCAGGTCGTGCGCCCTGACGAGGTCGACGGCGGCCGTCCCGGCCGTCGCCCGGACCACCGGGATGCCCAGCGGGTCGAGCAGCAGCGCCGGGTCCAGGCCCTGCACGCCGGCGGCGAACGGCGCCTGCCGGGCGGACAGCGTGGAGGAGTCCGAGGTGATCAGCACGATCGCCGAGCGGGCCCGGTCGGCGGTGAGCAGCGCGGTGATCGTGTTGGTGAAACCCGGCCCCTGGGTCACGGTGCACCAGCCCACCCCGCCGGTGACCCGGGTCCAGCCGTCGGCCGCGCCGATCGCGCCGTTCTCGTGCCGCAGGTGGTGCACCGCGACGCCGTGCCCGGTGGACAGGTGGTGGATGAGCCGGAGATTGCCCGCCCCCATCAGGGTGAACAGGTCGGTCATGCCCAGCTCCGCCATCGTGCCGGCGAGCTGCTCGACGACCGTGGTGGTCGGGGCGGGTGCGGAGGCGCGCTCGGTCGTCGTCACGGGGTCGGCGGTCAGTGCGGCATGACCAGCGACAGCAGGTGCCTGCGCAGCTCCAGGAACTCCTCGCTGGACCGCGTCGCCACCTGGTCGCGATCCCGGCCCAGCGGGACGGTCACGATCTCGCGCACCTTGCTGGGCGAGCCGGACAGCACCACGATGCGGTCGGAGAGGTAGATCGCCTCGTCGATGTCGTGGGTGACCAGGACGACGGTGATGCCGGCCTCCTCGCGCACCTCGAGGATGAGGTCCTCGAGGTCGAAGCGGGTCTGCGCGTCGACCGAGGCGAACGGCTCGTCCATCAGCAGCAGGTCGGGCTTGTAGGACAGCGTGCGGGCGATCGCCACCCGCTGCTGCATGCCGCCGGACAGCTGCCACGGGTACTGCTTCTCCACGTGGCCCAGGCCCACCTCGGTGAGCACCTCGTTGACCCGCTTGGTGCGCTCTTCCCTGCCGACACCGCGGGCCTTCAGCGGCAGGGCGATGTTGCTGCCGTTGGTGAACCACGGGAACAGCGACCGGCCGTAGTCCTGGAAGACCACGCCGAGCTGGTCGGGGACCTCGGTGAGCGCCGTCCCCTCGAACTGCACGGTGCCGCGGGTGGGCGCCGACAGCCCGGAGATGCAGCGCAGCAGGGTCGTCTTGCCGGCACCGCTGGGCCCGACGATGCAGACGAACTCGCCCTTGACCACGTCGAACGTGACGTCGTCGATGGCCATCCGCTCGTCCGGGCGGCCGACGTTGAAGACCTTCCGCAGGCCGGCGACGTCGAGGACCGGCGGACCGGCTGGGGTGGCGCCGGCGGCGTGCGCGCCGAGGGTCTGGGTCATGCCGTGTTCTCCGATTCCGTGCGGGGAGGGGTGCTCAGGCCTTGTCGGTACCGACGGCGCGGGAGCCGTGGTACCAGCCGAGCAACCGGTGCTCGGCGAAGACGAACAGGTAGTTGAGCAGCGTGCCCAGGACCGACAGCACGACGATGCCGCTCCACATCGTGACGATGGCGAAGACCGTCTGGGCGTAGAGGATGAAGTACCCGATCCCCTCGGAGGCAGCGATCATCTCGCTGACGACCATCAGGATGATCGAGACCTGCAGGCTGGCCCGTAGACCCGCGGCGATCTGCGGGGACGCGCCCGGCAACACGACCGCGGTCACAGTGCGCAGCGAGCTGAACTTCATGGCCCGGGCGGTGTCGAACTTGACCTGGTCGATGCCGCGCATGCCGTCGAGGGTGTTCAGCAGCGCCGGCCAGGTCGCGCCGAAGGCGATCAGCGCGACCTGCCGGGCCTCGCCGAGGCCGAAGAGCGCGATCATCGCCGGCAGCAGCGCGGGGGCGGGCAGCACGTACAGGAAGTAGACGATCGGGTTGGTGCCCTTGCGGAGCACCGGCAGGCGCCACAGCAACGCCCCGCCGAGCACGCCCAGCAGCGAGCCGCCGATGAACCCGAGGGCCAGGTGGCGGAGGCTGGGCCAGAGCTGGGTCTTGGCATCGCCGATGACCCACTCGTCCCAGACCGACTGCAGGATCACCTGCAACGGCGGGAAGTACGGCGAGGTGCTGTTGGCCGACAGGAACCACCAGCCGACCAGCAGGACGACGGGCAGCCAGAGGGCGAGCAGCAGGTTGCGGCCGCGGTTCCGCCGCCCGGCCGCCCGGCGACCGGGCGTGGCGGTGACCTGCGTGCTCGGCACGTCGGTGACGGCGACGGCGACGGCGTCGCCGACCCCGGCCCCGCCGGCGGACGCCGAGCCGGGGCTGCCGCCGTCGCGTCCCGCCGCGGTGCTGCCGGTCGTCGCGGTGGTCATCGTGCCCCCAGCTCGTTGTCCTTGGCGTTGCGCTGGCTCTCGTGCCAGTGCATGGCCCTCTTCTCGACCAGGAAGAACGCCCCGGTGAGGACGATGCCCAGCAGGCCGGAGACCAGGATGTAGGCGTACATCGTCGGGTAGGAGGTCACTCCGGCGTTGCGGGCGAACAGGATGGCCCGGCCGATCCCCTCGGCGCCGCCGACCAGCTCGGCGACGACGGAGAGGATCAGCGCGCTGGCCGAGGCGATCCGCAGGCCGGTCGCCATGTAGGGCGAGGCGCTGGGGATCGTGACGGTGAGGAAGCGGCGCACACCGCCCACCCCGAGCACGCGGGCGGTGTCGCGGACGGTGGGGTCGATGGACCGGACGCCGTAGACGACCTGGATGACCAGCGGCCAGAAGGCGCCGAAGGCGACGAGGAAGACCTTCATGTCCAGCGTGGAGCCCAGCACCAGGATGACCAGGGGCAGGATCGCGATGGCCGGGATGGCCTTGAACAGCTCGATCACGCTGGCCGCGCTGCGGAAGGCGACGTCGTTGGCCGCCAGCGCCGAACCGATGACGACAGCCAGCACGGTGGCCAGCAGCAGGCCGATCGCCCAGCCCTGCAGGGTGGCGCCGACGGCGGACCACAGCGCCTCGGTGCCCAGAGCGGTGCCCAGTGCCTGCAGCGTGGCGGTCATGGTCGGGAACTGGTCGGGGCGGAACAGCCCGGAGACCGTCACCGCCTGCCAGGAGGCGAGGACCAGCGCGAGAGTGACGAGCGGGACCACGGCCGCCCGGGTGTACGTCGCGAACACCTGCATCTGCTCAGAACCTCATCGTCGGTGGACCTGCGATGTACCGGGGGGATGCGCTCCACGCCCGGTGGACGAGTGCCGGGGCGGGCCGGCCGGACCGGCCCGCCCCGGACCGGGTCACAGCTCGAGTGCCGGCGCCCAGATGTACTCGCTGACCTCGGGGGTGTCCTTGAGGCCGGCGTACTTCTTCATCATCCCCTGGACGGTCTCGAACCCGTCGGTGTCGAGCTCGGGCGAGCAGGTGGTGCACCAGGTCGCCGCCTGGGCCGCCTCCGGGGTGAGACCCAGGTTCTCGATCAGGGTCTGCTTGCCCTCGTCGACGTGCTCGGCGGCGTACTTCTGCGACTCGACCATGGCCTCGGCGAAGCCGCGGACGGCCTCCTCGTTCTCGGCGATCGTCTGCTCGCTGGTGGTGAAGAGGCCGACGGCGGAGTCGGCGAACAGCTCCACGTTCGGCTTGGCGATCACCGTGCCGCCGCTGGCCACCGCCTCGGCGATGAACGGGCTCTGCACCACCGCGGCGTCCACGTCACCGGCGGCGAGCGCGGCCGGCATCTGGCCGAAGGGCATCTGCACCAGCGTGATGGTGCTCACGTCGACGCCCTCGCGGTCGGCGAGCTCCTGCGCCGCGAGCGTGTTCAGCGACGCCAGCCCGATGACGCCGAGGGTCCTGCCGCCCAGGTCGCCGGGGCCGGCGATCCCCGAGTGCGGGCCGGCGACGAGGGCGTTGCCCTCCTCCGGCGCCTCATCGGCGCGCTGCTGCCCGTCGACCGTGGAGACGGCGCGGATGGGGATGTTGTTGGCGTGGGCGTTGATGACGTGGACGACGGTCGCGAACCCGAAGTCGTACTGCCCGCTGGCGACGCCGGAGATGATCGCGGCGACGTCGGTCTGCGGCACGAACTCGAGCTGCAGACCGTGCTCCTCGAAGATCTTCTTCTCGTTGCCGAGGAAGAGCGGAGCGTCCTGCGCCGCGGGGTTGTAGCTGACCGTGACAGTGGTCAGGCCACCCTCGTCGGGTGCGGCGGACGTCCCTCCCTCGTCGGAGGACCCACAGCCGGTCGCAGTGAACAGCACGGCTGCGCCGGCTGCGGCGGCGCGGGTGAGGCGGCGACCATTCTTCACGTTGTTGCACCTTCCATCGTCATTGATGCGGATCGGTCGGGCCTGACCGGCGTCGGTCGCCGTGCGGACATTCTTCGACCCCGCGCGTGTTCCGGGTCACGGTAGCTCGCGGATCCATTCCGCATCCGACTCAGAAGTTGTCAGGTGATAACACTGCGACACGTGTCGCACAATGGTCACGGAATGACATCGATGGGGTCAGGCGCGACCGCTCACGAGCCCGCCGGGAGCTGGCCGTGGTAGCAGTTCCGCGGCCCGGTCGGAGACGTGCTCCCAGGGCCGCAGCCGGAGGAAGTTCTCCAGCACGGTGGGCTTGGGGCCGGAGTGGTAGATCGCCCCGATGGTCAGCTTCGGGATGTCCCCCCGGATCGGCAGGTAGGCCACGTTCTGCTGCGCGGCCAGCCGCGCCGAGCTCGGCGCGAAGCCGACACCCAGTCCGCCGGCGACCAGACCGATGGCCACCCAGGTGCTGTTGACCTCGTGCGCCACCCGGGGGCTGAAGCCGGCCGTGTTGCAGGCCGACACGTAGTAGTCGTGCAGCTCCGGCTCCACCTTGCGGTCGATGAGGATCAGGTCCTCGTCGGCCAGGTCGGCGACCGTCACCGACTCCTGCCGGGTCAGCCGGTGCCCCTGTGGCACCGCCAGCAATACCGGCTCCTCGCTGATCACCTCGGTGGTCAGGTCGGGTCGGGGCTCGACCGGGAGCCGGGTGAACGCGAAGTGCAGGCTCCGGCTGGCGATCCGCTCGACGGTGGTCCGGCTCGTCGACTCCCCGATCGTCAGCTTCACGTCCGGGTAGTGCTGCCGGTACACCAGCAGCGTGCGGGGCAGCAGGTCGGCCAGTGCGGGCTGGATGAACCCGATGGTGAGCCGGCCGACCTCCCCGCGGCTCACGGCCCGGGCGCGGCTCACCGCCCCGTCGGCCTGGGCCAGCACCTCCAGCGCCTCCTCCAGGAAGACCGCGCCGGCCTCGGTGAGCGTCACGTGCCGGCGGTCCCGCTCCAGCAGCTGCACGCCCAGCTCCTTCTCCAGCGCGCTGATCTGCTTGCTCAGCGCCGGCTGGACGATGTGGAGCTTCTCGGCGGCCCGGCGGAAGTGCAGCTCCTCGGCGACCGAGACGAAGTAGCGCAGGTGTCGGAGCTCCATCGCTCGCCTCCTCGGGTGGGGTGGGTCGTGGCCGGAGCGGGTGGCTCCGGGGTGTGCGCGGCCGGGGCGTACGCCGCCGGGTGGGCCGCGGGCTCAGCGCGGCGGGATCCCCAGGCCGGCCAGCGCGGAGAACGCGTCCGGCTGCTCGGCGTGCGGCAGGTGCCCGGCGCCGGGGACGACGGCGAGCGTGGCCGCGGGCAGGGCGTCGGTCCAGGACCGGGCGTGCGACAGCGGGACGATGCGGTCCTGCTCGCCCCGGAGCAGCGTGACCGGCTGGGCCAAGCGCCGGGTGATCCGCTCCGGTTCGCGGCGGGCCGGTTCGGTGGCGATCCAGCCGCCGGACGAGCAGCCCACCAGGACGGCGGAGGCGTCGCCCGGCGCGTCGAGCAGCCCGGAGTGCACCGCCGGGGAGTTGGCCGGCGCGTCCGAGTTGCCGTCGGAGCCGGGGTGGTCGGGGCGGATGACCCGGTCCCGCTCGGCCGGCTGCACCCGGAGCCGGACGCCGCGGACGTCCACGGCGCGCTCCACGGCCTCGGGAGCGGCGGTGGGATCGCTCCTCGGTGTCACAGGGCTCCTCGGATGCAGCGGACGGCGGCAGGCCCAGTGACCCTAGGCACACCCGGTGATGCAGGCCAATACCCCTTGCGGGCCCGCTGGTTCCCTGGAGCGATCAGCATTCCGCTCAGCGCACCGAGACGGTCATGGAGCCGATCCGGCTGATCCTCATGTCCAGGGTCTCCCCCGCGGTGATCGGCCCGACCCCGGGAGGAGCACCGGTGAACACCACGTCGCCGGGGTTCAACGTCAT
>JAOPWO010000029.1 GCA_025965635.1 Modestobacter sp.
GGCCCCGCGGGAACCCGTTGCGGTGGGCGGGCATCGCTCCGGCACCGCGCGCGCTGAGCTCGTCGCCGGGCGGCGCTCCGGCCACCGTGGCGCCGGGCGCCTGGTGTGGCAGGGTCGAGGGTGCCCCCGTCCGTTCGGGAGGTGGTGCTGGATGGTCGGGTGCCCCGTGCGGGCGCCGGGCGAGGGGAGCCATGAGCGGGGAAGCCATCCGGGACGTCGACGCACAGCGGCACGAGCCCGCATCGTCTCCAGCCGCGGCGGGACCGACCCCGGTACCCGAGGTGCCGGTACCCGCGGTCCCGGAGGGGACCGGCCCGCCGGGGTCGCCGGAGGCCCCGCCGGTGCTCGGCGCGATGGCGATCCTGCGGATCGGCGCCTTCCTGGTCCTCTACCTCAACGCCGCCGCGGTCTTCCTGGGGGTCATGGCGCAGGCCATCGCCCGCAGCTGGCTGGCCTTCGAGCTGACCGGGTCGAACGCCGCCCTGGGCGGGGTCCTGCTGGCGTTCGGGGTGGCCCTGCTGGTGGCCACCCCCTGGGGAGGAGTGGCCGCGGACCGGCTGCCCAAACGGCTGGTGCTGCAGGTCTCGGTGACCCTGCTGGCGGCATCGAGTGCCTGGATCGGTCTGGCCGTCGTCTTCGACGTCATCGCCTACTGGATGCTGCTCGGCGCGGGCGTGCTCCAGGCCGTGGGTTTCGCCCTGTTCAACCCCGCCCGGATGGCCTTCCTCACCGAGCTGGTCCCCCGCGGGTCGGTGCCGCAGGCGGTTTCGCTGCTCCTGGTCAACGCCGAGGTGAGCCGGGTGGTCGGTCCGGCGCTGGCCGGTGTGGTCATCGGTGCGGTGGCCTGGGGCATCGAGGCGGTCTTCCTGTTCAGTGCCACTCTGGCGACCGTCGGGGTGCTCCTCACCGTCGCCCTTCCCGCCGGGCGGCGGCGCGGGGAGGCCTCCGGCCGGTCCCCGCTGGGGGAGCTCGCCGATGGGGTGCGCTACGTCCGCCGGCACCCCGAGCTGAGCGCCCTGGTGTGGTGCGGCATCGGCGTCACGATGATGGGGATGCCGTACCTGGCCTTCATGCCGACCATCTCCAGCGACCTGTTCGGCCTCGGCTCGGTCGGCTACGGGATCCTGTCGGCGACGTCCGCGGTCGGCGGGGTCACGGCGGGTCTGCTGCTCGGGCGGCGCACCTCCAGGGTGCGGCAGTCCCGGGTCCTCGTGGGCTCGGGCGCCGTCTTCGGCATCGCCGTCTGCGCGCTGGCGATCGCGCCCAACGCCTACGTCGCGGTCGTCGTGCTCCTCGCCGTCGGCGCGGCGATGCTCGCCTTCCAGACCACCAACCAGTCGCAGCTCATCGCCCTGTCGGACATGGAGTACCACGGGCGGGTGCAGGGATTGATCATGCTCAGCTTCGGCGCCTTCGGCATCGCCGCACTGCCACTGGGCCTGCTCGCCGACGTCATCGGGCTGCGCTGGACGCTCGTCGGGATGGGCGCCGGCGTGATCGCCGTCGTGGCCTTGTACGCGGTCGTCAGCCGGCGCAGGATGGCGGCCTCGCACCGGCTGCGCGACCTGGGCTGAGCCACCGGCCCCGGTGCACGGCGGTCCGGACGGGCGACGAGATCAGCGCCAGTCGACGCCGGGCAGGGTGGCGCTCCAGGACTCGGCGATCTGGCCGTCGGCGACGCGGTGCACCACCAACCAGGTGACCACCGACGTCTGCCCGGTGTCCAGGTTCACGCCGGTGGTGGTGGCCCTCGTCCAGATCCTGTCCTCGGCGGTCACCTGGTCGTCGACGGTGGTCGCCGGATCGTGCAGCAGCTGCCAGGACTCGCGGACCTCCCGCTTGAACTGGGTCCGGGTCAGCGAACGGGTCCCGGCGGAGGAGTGCCGCACGTAGGGCTCGGCGATGAGCTCGTCGATGACCGTCAGATCGCGCCGGTTCCACAGCCCGTCCCAGTAGCGCTGGACGATCGAGGTCAGTGCCTGCTGGTCCACGAGGCGCGATCTTAGGGCCGCGGCGCGGCGGGACGGTGCAGCGAGTCCATCCCGGGCGGATCCACGGCGGCCCGCACCTGCCGGGAGAGCGCCAGCACCTCGGCGCGGTCAGCTGCACCACGAGGACGAGATGACTGCGACCCGGACGCCGAACAGGAACAGCTACCGGGGAAGCACATCCCGAACGCCACGGCCGGGGCTCCCGCTCGAGAGCGAGGGGTGGCCCGACGGGACGGCGTCGCCACCCGGTTCGGGGCTGACGCGGCTGTGCTCGCGGACCCCGATGCCGAGGCGGTCGGGCTGGCGGCGACCCAGGAGGAGCGTCGCGTGTTCGACCCGGCGCTGGTCGAGGAGATGGCCCTGTGGCCGGACCATCCGGAGGTCACGGTGGCAGGGGCTTCCGCCTCGACATCGCACTCGATCGGATCGGCGTGCAGGAACTGACCGCGGTGGACCGGGCCATGCCCGGGCGGTGCGGCGCTGGACCTACGGTCACGGCTTGCCGCAGCGGGCCCGGTATCCCCCGGACCGGGGGGCTGTGCCCTATCTCCACCGGCGACGCCGTGCCAGCGTCCGGAGCTGTCCGGACCCACGTCGGCCATCAGCACCGCTGGGGTCCAGAGCGCCCTTGGGGGACCCATGACCGTCGACCGCGCCATCACCGACCTGCGCCGCAGCCTCGCCGGAGAGGTGTTGACGCCGGACGACGACGGGTTCGAGGCGGCTCGGGCGGCGGCGATCTGGAACGGGGACATCCGGCGGCGTCCCGCCGCGATCGTCCGGCCCGCCTCGTCCGACGACGTCGCCTCGGCGATCGCCGTCCTCCGGTCCGGGGGCGTGGACCTGACCGTGTGCGGTGGCGGGCACTCGGGGGCGGGGAACGCGGTGGCCGAGGGTGCGGTGATGATCGACCTGTCACGGATGAACGGTGTCCGGGTCGACGCCGAGGCCCGACGCGCGTACGTCGGCGGGGGCGCACGCTGGGAGACGGTGGACGCAGCGACGGCCCCGCACGGTCTCGCGGTGGTCGGCGGGACGGTGAGCCACACGGGGGTCGGCGGACTCACGCTCAGCGGTGGCATGGGCTGGCTCACCCCGCGGCTGGGGCTCAGCTGCGACAACCTGGTCGAAGCAACGCTGGTGACCGCCGACGGCCGCGTCGTCACGGCGTCCGAGGACACGGAGCCCGACCTGTTCTGGGCGCTGCGCGGAGCCGGCACGAACTTCGGCGTGGTGACCGAGCTGGTGTTCCAGTTGCACGAGGTCGACCCGATGGCCCACCTCGGCATGTTCCTCTGGCGACCGGAGGACGCCGCCGAGCCGCTGGCCTTCGCCCGGGACCACCTGTTCGCCCTACCGGATTCGCTCGGTGCGCTCATCGCCGGCCTGTCGGCGCCGCCCCAGCCGTTCGTACCGGCGGCGATGCGCGGTGCCCCGTGCATCGCCGTCCTCGTCGCGGGGTGGGGCGACCCGGCCGAGCACGCCGCCGCGGTGGAGCCGCTGCGGGGCCGCGGCGCGGCGGTCGAGTTCGTCACGCCGATCCCGTACGTGGCACTGCAGCACATGCTCGACGACACGGCGCCGTGGGGGATCCGCGCCTACGACAAGGGCATCAACCTCGACGAGCTGAGCGACGAGGTGATCGCCGTGATCCTCGACTGGATACCGCGCAAGCAGTCCCCGTTGTCGTTCATGCCGATCTTCCCGCTGCGCGGCCGCTACCGGGAGGTACCCGACGATGCCACCGCCTTCGGCAGCTCCCGCAGCTCCCGCTGGGCGATGGGCATGGTGGGGCAGGGGCTGGACGACGAGACCTTCGCCGCCGACCGGGCCTGGGCCCGGGACTTCTACGAGGCGGTGCGCCCGTTCGCGCCGAACGCGGCCACGTACCTGAACTTCGAGGCGGACGCCAGCGAGGACCGGGTGCGAGCCTCCTACGGGGAGCAGAAGTACCGCCGTCTTGCAGCGCTCAAGGCGGTGTGGGACCCGGAGAACGTCTTCCGGCACAACGCGAACATCAAGCCGGCGCCGGCGGCTGCTGCGGTCCCCCCACCGCGTCAGGGGTCCAGCACGCCGACGACACCCGTCGTGGGCTGACCGCCGGAAGGTTCGGCTGAGGGCACCGGGGAGCCCCGACGGGTGACGTCCCGCGAGTTGGTGGGAGTGCAGGCCCCCTGACCGCGTGGCTGATCGCGTGCGACCTGTGCGGCGTTCTCCTCGCGGCGACCGGGTGGTTGACCCAGGGCGATGACATGGGGAGCCTGGGTGCCGGGGGTCCTCATGACCGCACGCGCCGCCACGTCCGTCCGTCGCCCGCAGGCGGACGCGGGAGTCCGCGTGCTGGAGTTGAGTTACCAACTCAGCAGCCTCGCCGACCGGGCGTCGTTCCTGACCGCTGCCGCGACCGAGCTGGTGCAGACGTTCGGGGGTGAGGTGGTGTCATGGAACGACGTCCTCGTGGCCGCCCACCGCTTCGACTTCGTGGTGCACCCGCAGACCCCGGAGACGGCGATGATGATGGCCGCCCTAGCGCCTCTGGCCGGCGTCCACCCCGTCGTTCGCAGTTTCATGGCGGACGGCCGCCGGACGGCGCCGGTCCCCCGCCGGGTCAGCGATGTGACCACGGCTGACGAGTGGCACCGGTCGCCGGTGTTCCAGGAGCCGTTCCGGGGGCTGGGACTGGAGCATCAGCTGGGGATCGTCGTCGACGTCCGCGCGGGCCAGCTGCTGCGGGGCTGGGCGGTGGTGCGGTCGGGCCGGGACTTCACCGACGGGCAGATGGGGCTGGCGTGGCAGCTGCAGCCGCTGCTGGTCGTCTTGGACCGGATGTACGCCGCACCGTGTGGACCCCACCCCGGAGAGGCGGTCGGGCGCTACCGGCTGACCCCGCGGGAGCTCGACGTCCTGCGGTTGCTGGGGATGGACTGCACGGCGCGCCAGATCGCCTCCGGGCTGCGGATCAGCGAGCGGACGGTGCACAAGCACCTGGAGAACCTCTACGCCAAGCTCGGCTGCCGCGACCGGCTGGGCGCCGTGCTCGCCACCCGGGAGGCCGGCCTGCCCTTCACGCCCTGACGGCCGCTTGCCCGCGTGGTGGCCGGGAACCGGCCGGCGGCGCGAGCCATGCGCAGGCAGCACGTCGGTCCGGGGCCGGTGGAAGCGGGGGGACGGGAGGCGCGCCGGGTGGACGCGCTGGCGGTCACTCGAGCGCCTTGACCGCCAGGACCTGCGCGACTCGACTACCGGAACTACGTAGTTCTTCTGATGTCGAAGCGTCCCGTGCGCCCACAGTCTGGTGTGGGCGAGCCAGCAGGCAGGCCCGGAGCGGCGTAGGGGGAAGTCATGTCACTCGTCACGGTGCATCTTCGCTGGGATGACGTCGGTCAGGAGCAGTACGAGAAGGTGATCAGCGCCGGCCGGCGGAGCGGTGAGTTGCCTGCGGGCTGCCTGTCCAGGCAGGTACGGCAGCACGGCAACGCGCTGCTGGCTACCGAGGTCTGGGACAGCCAGGTGGCTGGTGACGGGTTCGACGGGCTCGTCCGAGTGGTGAAGGAGGCAGGTGTCGAGGAACGGCCGCAGAGCGTGATGTTCGCGGTGCCGCAGATGTTCGCCACCGCCTACAGGCGTGCGGCTCGACCGGCCGAGATGGCGATCCCGCACCTGCCGGGTCCCCGGCAGGAAGAGTGCCTCCCGGCGCCCTCACAGGCCACCGACGCCGGCGCGTACCCCGCCGATCGCCGTTTCATCGAAGCGGCCGACTCCACGCCGGCAGTGCGTCCTTAGCGGACGGGCCGTCATCCGGTCGGTCCACCCCCACGAGAGGGGATGGAGGCAGCCGAGGGATGTAGAGCTGCGGTCCGCCCACCGCGAGAAGGGGCAGCCGCGTCGCGCAGAGGCGTGGGTGACAGCGGGAGTGCCTCCGCAGCCAGGCATCGTGGCGCGACCTATTGCTCGGGGAAGGGCGACCGTGAGTGGGCAGGAACCGCCGATCGGTATCTCCTCGCGGCTCGCTCGAGCGTCGGACGCGCAGCGCAGCTTCGCCGGGTGGGCGGAGCCCGAGGTCGACGAGCTCCTGGAACAGCTGACGAAGGGCATCGTCGATCGCGCCAAAGACCTGGCCGAGCGCACGGTTGCCGAGACCGGGATGGGCCGAGCGGCGGACAAGGAGTTGAAGAACCGGTTCGCCGCCCAGGACGTCCTTCGCAGCGTCCGGGGGCAGATCGGATGCGGTGTGCTGTCCCACGACGACTACCAGGGGGTCACCGAGATCGCCCGGCCTGTGGGCGTGGTCCTCGGTTTGATGCCCGTGACCAACCCGGTGGCGACCCTGGCGTTCACCACGTTGATCGCGCTCAAGTCACGCGACGCCCTCGTCGTGCGAGCGCACCCGCTGGCGCGACGGGTGACCGCCGACACGGTCGCCTTGCTGCACGAGATCCTCGTGGGATGCGGGGCGCCGGCGGGTCTTCTCCAGGCGATCGCCCCGGTCGACCGCGCACAACTGGGGCAGCTGTTCTCCGAGCCCGCCGTGGACCTGATCTTGGCAACGGGCAGTACAGGGTTGGTCAAGGCGGCAGCCGCGTCGGGGAAGCCGACCATCGGGGCTGGAGGAGGCAATGCTCCGGTCTGGATCTGCGCCGACGCCGACATCCGGGCAGCGACCGGAAGCATCGTGCTGAGCAAGTCGTTCGACCACGGCGTCATCTGCGGCTCAGAGCAGCACCTGCTCGTCGACGCCGTGATCGCGGGCGCGGCGGTAACCGAGCTTCGACGCGCGGGCGCCACGGTCCTCTCCAGAACCGAGACCGCAAAACTGGCTGCAACGTTCTTCCAGGATGGACGACCGCGGCGGGACCTGGTCGGACACTCTGCTGCGGACATCGCCGCGCGCGCGGGCATCGATGTCGATGCGGACGTACGTCTGCTGGTCGCCCCCGTCGAGGACTCCGCGGAGGTCAGTCCATGGGGTCTCGAGCGTCTGGCCCCGGTGGTGGAGCTGCGCGTCGTGAGCAACGACGACGGGGCGTTCGAGCTCTGTCGTGCCCTGCTGCGCCGTGGCGGGGCCGGCCACACCGCCGCGATCCACACCACGTCCGACGCGCGGGTCCTGGCGTTCGCCCAGCGTGTGCCCGTCAGCCGCGTCATCGTCAACGGCCCGTCGTCGCACGGCTGCATAGGCATGGGCAACGGCTTGACGCCGTCATTGACTCTCGCCTGCGGCCCTTCGGGGGGAGCGACGACGACCGACAACATCACGTACCGGAACCTGATGCAGGTGACCCGGGTGGCCCGCTCCTGGAGCACGAGTCGGATCCCCGGACACATCCGCTCGGTCGACCATGCCGCGGCGAGTGCGGCGGTGTGAAGGGGGCCGAACCGCGCTCGGGTCGGGTGACCGGGCCGGCCGGGCGTCGGCGGGGGTCAGGAAAGCCTCGGACCAGATCCATCACCAGGTCGGCACTGCTGTACATCGACCCGTACCTCGGCACCCAGGGATGGGTCGCCAGGCTGCAGACCGCGTCGCCGCACTGCTCGCCGGCCGACCGGGCCGCGAAGCGTCACGGCGCCATCACGGAGCCCCGTCGACCTTGGATCGGAAGCGCCCCGGGCTCTTACTCGCAGGGACCTGGGGAGATCGAGTGTCCGAGGGGCGACACGGTACAGACGCACACGCTCGACTTCGGGTGGGTGACGGAGCCGCCGGCATCGGCATACCCGACCTCCCGGTGCGTCAGGCGGTCTGGTCCGCCTCGGCGGAGACGACGGCTTCCTCGCGACTGGTGAACGGCCCCGCGCTGCGGGCGTCAGCGCGGCACGTCCACCGGTAGCCATCCGGAATCTGAACGATGAGGTAGCCGTCCGGGTCGGCGGGGCCGTGGCCCGGGCGTTCTTGTCGGTCGGTCATGCGAACACCACTTTCTTGAAGCGGACACCGGCGATCGCGCTGCCCAGGTGGACGACGGGCACGGGGCGGTAGGTGGCGTCTGCCACGGTCAGAGTTTCGGTGGCGGTGTCCGTGCGTGTGAAGGAGAGTCCCGAGCCGGTGACGGTGATCCGCAGCTGGACGTAGGTGCCCGGCGTCGGCGCCGTTCCCCCCGTCGAGGACGCCAGCGTGGAGGCGACACCCTCGACGACCCGATGGACCTCCAGATTGCCGTCTCCCCGCAGGAGGAAGAGGTAGCCGTTGGCGCCGGGCGACGAGTCGGACGACGGTCGGTACGGGTGGTCGTCGGTGCTCAGGAAGACCCGCCCACAGCACCTGCGGCGGTCCCCGCGGGTCTGGTCCACCCGCACGTCGAGGTGCAGCGTGAACGCCTCCGGGTCCGGCGGTGCGAGGAAACCCATGAGCGTGGAGGTGACGGTGCCGGAGACGTCGAAGCCCCAGGAGGAGTCGTCCGGGTAGAACCGGCCGCGGCTGGTGTCCGGCAGCATCCCGGGCAGCCAGACCTGACGGGCGAACAGGTCCGAGGCGCGGCGGCCCGCGTCCCCCGCGATGTAGAGCGGGTCGTCGGAGAAGATCGCGTCCACGCCATCGGCGATGAGGGCATCCCGCTGGTGCCGGCGGTTGACCGTGTAGCAGGCCACGTCGATCCCCGCGGCATGTGCCGCCGTGCAGACCGTCGAGGTGACGTGGCCCGCCTCCGGGCCGATCCAGCCGAGGCCCTCGGCGGAGGCCCGGGCGATGTCGGTGCTGCCGAGCCAGATGACGCCCCACCCCCGCGAGCGTGCCAGCCGGCAGTCGGCGAGGGCGAAGGACTGGAGCAGCACGGACGCCGGGCTGACACCGCGTCGCTCGAGCGCGTCGATCATCGGGCCCATCGCATCGATGCTCTTGGCCTCGGCGCAGAGGAGGACGCGGTTGCCGAACTCGGTGAGCACCTCCTCGAACAGCGGAGGGCGCAGCCCGTCGGGCCAGCCTCCGCCGAGGGTGACCGAGGCGTCGATGTCGAGCTGCTTCCAGGACACCGACGTGTGATCGGCGACGTTGCCGATGGAGGTGGTCATGCGGTCGACGGTGCCGTCGTGCATGACGCCGAGACCGCCGTCGGCGAGTGTCGACACGTCCTGCTCGATGACCGCCAGCCCCTGGCCCACCGCAACCCGGTAGCCCTCCATCGTGTGCTCGGGCACCTGCAGGGATCCGCCGCGGTGGGCGATGACGAACGGCCGGCCCAGGTCGGCGAAGGACACGCACGACCCTGAGGCTGCTCCCTCGGGCCCGCGGGCTGCCGTGGTCAGCGGACAGCCGATGCGGAGGAATGTCCCCGGGGCACGGGACCGCTCGGGTCGAGCAACGATGTCATGTCCCGCCGTCCGCCCCTGCTGGAGAACCCGCCGACATCCGAGCGGTTCGCCGGCCGAGCACCAGCCTCGCACGGGCCCTGGGGGAGGAGCACCTTCCAGAGATCCGGTCACCCTGCCTGCTGACCGACGGCCTGCCGATGAGATCAGGGTCGGTGGGACTGGGCCACGCCGGCGCGACGCTCACCCTCTGCCAGCACGTGCACCCCGGCATGGGCCGCCAGGCCGACGGCCGCTTCGCGGTCGCCGGTCACCAGAAGCGCGGTGCGCAGCAGGCAGCCGTCCCCTGGCAGGACGCCCGAACAATCCTTCGAGGCAGGATGCTGGCGTGTCCTGCGACCTTCGCGTGTGCTTCATCGGCGACTCCTTCGTGGCCGGTGTCGGCGACCCCGACCACCTGGGCTGGGTGGGTCGCCTTGCTGCGCGGACCGAGCGCGAAGGGCAGCCCGTCACTGCGTACAACCTGGGGGTCCGGCGGCAGACCAGCGCCGACGTGCTGGTCCGCTGGCATGCCGAGTGCAGTCAGCGGCTGCCCGCCGCCGTGGACGCACGGGTCGTCGTCTCGTTGGGCGACAACGACACCACGCACGAGGACGGCGGACCCAGGGTCCGCCCGACCGATTCCGTCGCTCACCTCGGTGCGCTGCTGCGTGGCGCGGCCGCGGCGGGCTGGGCGGCGTTCGTGGTCGGCCCGCCGCCGGTCAGCGACACCGCGCAGAACCAACGGACAGCGGCGTTGAACTCGGCCTTCGCCGATGTGTGTCACGCAGCCGGCGTTCGCTACGTCGGTGTCTT
>JAOPWO010000042.1 GCA_025965635.1 Modestobacter sp.
GTGGTCGCCTTCGTCTGCATGCTCGCCGTTCGACTGACGATCCGCCGGCTGCGTGAGGGGTCGGCCCGGCCGCGCAGCGGTCAGCCGTCGTTGATCTTCGGTGCCGGCGACGCCGGTACGCAGTTGATCCGCTCCATGCACGCCGACCCGAACAGCCCGTATCTGCCGGTGGGGCTGCTGGACGACGACCCCCGCAAGCGGCACGCGCGGATCAGCGGGGTGCGGATGCTCGGCGGTCGGGCGGACATCGACGCGGCCGTCGAGGCGACCGGCGCGGAACTCGTGGTGATCGCACTGCCATCGGCCGACGCTTCGCTGGTGCGGGAGATCTCGCACCGAGCGTTGGTGGCCGGGCTCGCGGTCAAGGTGCTTCCGAGGATCTCCGACCTGATCGGCCCCCGCGTCGGGATCCGTGACATCCGGGACATCGACATCGCCGACCTGCTCGGCCGGCGTCAGATCGACACGAACGTCGACACGATCGCCGCATACCTCGTCGGCAAGCGGGTGCTCGTCACCGGCGCCGGGGGCTCGATCGGCTCCGAGCTGTGCGTGCAGCTTGCCGGGTTCCGGCCGGCGGAGCTGATCATGCTGGACCGGGACGAGTCCGCGTTGCACGCCGTTCACCTGGCCCTGCACGGCGAGGCGCGACTGGACGAGCCGGACGTCGTCCTCGTGGACATCCGTGACGTGGAGTCGGTGCACCGCGTGTTCGAGCAGCGCCAGCCTGAGGTGGTGTTCCACGCGGCTGCGTTGAAGCACGTCAACATACTCGAGCAGTACCCGGACGAGGCGTGGAAGACCAACGTGCTGGGCACCCGCAACGTGCTCGAGGCGGCCACTCGGGTGGGAGTCAGCCAGTTCATCAACATCAGCACCGACAAGGCGGCCGACCCGGTCAACGTGCTCGGGCGATCTAAGCGACTGGCCGAGCAGCTCACCGCCACATACGCGGAACGCAATGCCGGCGCGTTCCTCTCGGTCCGCTTCGGGAACGTGCTCGGCAGCCGGGGGTCGGTGCTCACGACGTTCGCCGCGCAGATCGCCCGTGGCGGTCCGCTCACCGTCACCGACCCGGAGGTGACGCGCTACTTCATGACGATCCCCGAGGCAGTCCAACTGGTCATCCAGGCAGGAGCCATCGGGGGTCGCGGTGAGGCACTGGTGCTGGACATGGGGAAGCCCGTCCGCATCGCGGACGTGGCGCGGCAACTGATCAAGCTGTCCGGAAAGCCGGCCGAGATCGTCTACACCGGACTGCGGCCCGGCGAGAAGCTGCACGAGGAACTCTTCGGATCGGACGAGGGGGACAGCCGCCCGGTGCACCCGCTGATCAGCCACGTCGTCGTTCCACCGGCGGACGAACGGGACCTGGCTCAACTCGGCCGTCGGGCTTCCGACCGAGGCAGCGGCATGCTCACGGGCGCGCCTCGGCACGCCGACACCGTCCTGGAAAAGGCCGCATCGCGGTGAGCCATACGAGCCGCGTTCCACGACCGCGCCGAGCCGACAGGCGCGAAGGTTCTTGACCGCGTCGGTAGATCATGCCTGGGGCAGCGTCGCCCTGGTCCTCGCCTTTGCGTGCAGTCTCCTCGCCCAGCCGATCCTGATCACGTGGCTCACGCGTCGGCAGATCCTTGATCGCCCCTCGGAGCGCTCTTCGCACGTGAACCCGACCCCGCGCGGCGGTGGGCTCGTCGTCGTGTTGTCGGCTGCCCTCGCCATGGTTGTCGCCGGTCGGGACCTCTGGCCTTTTGTCCTCGCCATTCTGTGCTTCGCGGGATTAGGCGCGGTGGACGATTATCGGGGCATTCCGGCCCGCTGGCGGCTTGTCGCGCAGGTCCTGCTCGCGACCGTGACGGCGTTCCTCGTAGGGCCGCTCGTGGACCTTCCGGTGTCAGGCGCTCCAGAGATCATCGTTCTGGCACTGTGGCTGGTGGTCTCAGTCAACGCCTTCAACTTCATGGACGGGATCAACGGCATCAGCACACTCCAGGTGCTCGTCGTCTCGGCGGCCCTGGCGACCTCCAGTCTTGTGTGGGGGTCCGGCCCCTTGTTCTGCTACGCCGCAGCATTGGGCGGGGCTGCGCTCGGATTCCTGCCCTACAACGCTGTTCGAGCGCGAGTCTTCCTCGGGGACGTCGGTAGCTATGGTCTCGGCGCCGCCCTCGGGCTGGGCATCGTCATGTCCATCTCGACCGGGCTACCTGCCGCCGCTGCGGTCGCTCTGCTGGCCGTCTACCTGGTGGACGTCGGGTGGGTGCTCATCAAGCGCGCGATCGCTGGAAAGCCCTTGATGTCTGCTCACCGCGAGCACATCTACCAGCGGCTAGCGCTAAGAACGAAGTCGCATGGCAAAGTGACTTGTTTCGCTACTGCGGCGTCGAGCCTCGTCGCTCTCGGAGCGGTCCTTTCCGGGCTGACCGACGAGCGAGGCATGCGGGTGCTCGGCGTCTCCATCGCACTTGTGGCGCTCGTCGGTTATGTCACGAGCCCCGCGTGGTGGAGCGCGGGGAACCATGGGTCACGACAAGGCCCCGAAACGGCGGACACGAGCGCATGACCGGTTCCATGGTCAGCATCCGACTACGCGACGTGGCTGCGATCGCCACAGAACCCATACCACAAACGAGTTGCGCCCGGGGCGCCGAGAACACTGCGAGGAAACTATGACAAGCGACCTGTCCGGCGCAACGGTGCTCATCACCGGAGGTACGGGATCGTTCGGGTCGACCATGGCCAAAGCGCTGCTTCGGGAAGGGGCTGCCCAGGTCAGAATCCTGAGTCGGGACGAAGCCAAGCAGGACGACCTGCGGCGCCGGCTCGGGGACGAGCGGATGCGCTTCTATGTCGGCGACGTACGTGACCGCGCAAGCGTCGATGATGCGACCCGCGGGGTGGACAAGGTTTTCCACGCCGCCGCGCTCAAGCAGGTCCCGTCCTGCGAGTTCTTCCCGTCTCAGGCGGTGCTGACGAATGTCACGGGAAGTCACAACGTGATCGAGGCCGCTGACCGTCATCACGTTGGGTCGGTCGTCATGCTGAGCACCGACAAAGCTGTCTATCCCATCAACGCCATGGGCATGACCAAGGCGCTGATGGAGAAGACGGCGCAGGCCTTCGCTCGCAACAACCCCAGGTCCTCCACCGTGGTGTCCGTCGTCAGATACGGCAACGTCCTGCACTCGCGAGGATCAGTCGTCCCACTCTTCCTTGAACAGTTGCGCGCTGACCGACCGATGACGATCACGAACCCCGAGATGACGCGATTCCTCATGTCGCTGCAGGAGTCCGTCGACCTGGTACGGCACGCCTTGCAGCACGCAGAGCCCGGTGACCTCTTCGTGCGGAAGGCGCCAGCAGCGACCATCGGGTCGCTGGCCGCAGGCGTCGCCGAGCTGGCTGGCTACGAGCCCCGAACGTCGGTCATCGGGACGAGACACGGCGAGAAGCTTTTCGAGACCTTGCTGTCCCGGGAGGAGGTGCTCCGGGCCGAAGACCACGGCGCCTATTTCCGCGTGCCACTCGACGCGAGGTCACTGGACTACGGGCTCTTCTTCGAGCAGGGTGAGGCCCAGAAGGAAAGTTTGGACGACTACACCAGTCACAATGCTGAACGCCTGGACACCGCCGGTGTGGTCATGTTGCTGGGTTCCGTCTCAGAAGTGACTGCCGACCTGGGCGTCGAACCTCGGCCGGCTGTGGAGAATGCGGCCAGCCGCGAACACGGTGCGATGGTGTGACAGACGTGTTTGCCCTGCCTGATGCAGCGTGGAGATATGTCCGCAATCGCGTCGCCCGGGCAGTCCGCCCGGTCCGCGGCCGCGCGCGCGCCCGACGACGGGTGGCCATGACCCAACAGCTCACCCGCGTCCCTGCCCGCGAGCGATGCCCGGTCTGCGATGCTCCAGGGGATTGGTCGTGGCGGCCGGTTGTCGGTGCGCTGCTCGCTTTCCAGTGGCGGCTGACGTCGCGCCAACGGGCCATCGTGGACGTGCAGCAGGGACACTCGTGCGGTAGCTGCGGGTTGAACCTGCGGGCCCGCGGGTTGGCCCGCGCGATCCTCGATGTCGCTGGTGCACGGGCGCCGCTGGCGTCTGGCTTGGCATCAAAGCCTGGCCTCCGCGTGCTGGAGATCAACCCCGCCGGAGGCCTCACCCCGTACTTGGCAGCCGCATCCCTGCACGTGTGCACCAGTTATCCTGCAGTCGACATGCAGCAGTTGCCGTTCCCCGACGCGTCCTTCGACATGGTGGTCCACAGCGACACGTTGGAGCACGTCCCTGATGCAGTGCAGGGAATGCGTGAGTGTCTACGGGTCGCCGGTGGCGGCCAAGTGGTCTTCACCACCCCAGTGCTACCGGAGCGTCGATCGAAGCGCCGGGGCCGACGGGCCTTGCGCAGCTATCACGGCGGCGACGGGGGGCGGTCCGTGGTCTTTCACGAATTCGGTGCGGACATCTGGAGGCTCCTCGTAGCGGCCGGCGCCGTCGACGTCCGGCTCCACCTCGAGGACTTCCCTTATGTGGTGACGATCTCGTGCCGGGGGCATCTTCGCCCAGAGGGAGAGACAACAGCGTGAACATGTCGGAGGGAAACGAGACGGCCTGTCCCATCTGCGGTGAACGGGTCGTCCCCGTGTCCAAGCCGTTCGAGGGCTACGTCGAGGGTTACGTCACCACGGTGCTCGAGTGCGTGGGGTGCCGTGCCCGTCTCAGTAGCCGTAACGACGTCCCCACGTGGCTGTACGACCGCATCTATGATCAGGCTGAGGTCATCCCCGGTTATGGTCGGTACCACCGGTACGAGGCCGCAGCCTCCAAGCATCCCGCGCCATTGGACTTCCTGGCTGAAGCCGAGGACCCGTATTGGCATGTTCGGGAGCACTTGCGTGCCCAGTCGGGAACGGCGGGATTGAGGGTCGTTGAGCTGGGGTGCGGAGCCGGCTATCTGACCTATGCCCTTCGGCAGGCAGGGATCGACTGTCTAGGGGTGGACATCTCTGCCAAGGCCATCGCTCGCGCGCAGGCGCGGTACGGTCATCCGGAGTGGTTTCAAACGCTCGAGGAATTCAACGCCGAGAGCGGCGCCGTTGACCTGGTAGTGGCTCTAGAATTGATCGAGCACGTCCCGGATCCGGTCTCCCTGGTCCGGCAGGCGCTCTCGATGCTCGTTGCCGGCGGGGCCCTTCTGCTGACTACCCCTGACCGTGACGCCTGCCGCCCTGGAGAGGTGTGGGCGTCGGACGCGCCACCGGTCCACCTGTTCTGGCTCGGCAGGCAGGCGCTCCAGGTGGTCGCCGACAACTGTGCGGCAGCCATCGACTTTCCCCGGCCCCGCCCCCTCTCCTCGTCGGGGCCGGTGCCGCCGGTCAACGAGTGTTGGCCCCCAGTTCTCACCGCGGCCGGGGACGTGACGCCGCTAGTCAGCCGCAGCGTCGGGCTCGCGGCCCGGTTGCGGCTGCACGCTTCTGCACTCCTCCGGCGCTTGAGTGCGGCGGCAGCGCCGCCCCGCACCCGAACGATCGAGCCGGTTGTAGCAGGTGCTCCACGACCAGGTGCGACCTTGGCCGCTGTCTTGAGACGCCCGGCTACAGGTGACTGACTTTCGCCCTCACGCACGACTACGCCTGGCAGGTCATCTCGCATTCGTGTGGCGGCGAAGCGCGACCCTCGCCTCGAACGCCGGGTTGCTCCTGACGGGCGTCGTGAGCAGCGTGGTCATCTCCAGGCTCCTAGGACCGGAGGGCCGCGGCGCCTACGTCGAGTGGCAGGCCTGGGCTGCCGCGATCGGGATCATCGCCGCAGCTGGGCTGCCACAGGTCGTCGTCCTGGACGACTGGAACCCGACCCGGCACCGGCTGGGTGATCTGGTGCCCCCGCTGGCGGTCACCGCGCTCTGCGGGGGGGTGCTGACCGTGGTCGCCGGGGTGTGGCTGCTGGGTGCGGAGATGAGCTTGGTGGGGATGGTCCTCGTGACGTGGGCTACGCAGGCCGGTGCAGTAGCCACCGGCGAGGCGCAGCGCGGGGGGCGGATGACCGGGGAGTTCAACCTGGTTCGGATGCTTCCGCAGGTCGCCGCGCTGGCGGCCATCACGGCTCTGGCTCTCGTGGGGAACCGCTCGGCCGCACATTGGTTGTCGGCCATCGCCGGGGCTCAGGCAGTCGTCCTGGTGATGTCCCTGATCTGGGTGACCAGGCCGTTGCGGGTGCGCCCGTCGAGTCGCTCCTCGCTGCGCAGAACGTTCGCCGCTTCCGCGCGCCTCGGCCCCGGGAACTGGGTGACGTTGGTCCAATACCGAGCCGATCTATTGATCGTGGCCCTGATGTTCCCGCCGGTCCAGGTCGGTTACTACGCCGTGGGTGTGGCGGCCCAGACCGCTGTCGCCGCCGCGGGGCAGACGGGCGGCCAGTACTGGTTCGCGCGGTCGCACGCCGGCGACCCGGCAAACCCGCCGTCGCTACGGAAGGAGCTGGTCCAGACGGCGGCACTGGCCTGTGCTGTCGCCGTCGTCATAGCCGTATCGGCACCGTGGTGGATCCCGGGGCTCTACGGGCCTGACTTCGAGCCGGCACTGCCCCTCGTGGTCGGCCTGTGCGTGCTCGCCGTTGTCCAGTCACTGGACTACCTATTGGCCCATGAGGCCCTGCTGATCGGAGCGGGGTCTCGCGTGGCGCTATATCGGTTGCCCGCTCTCATGCTGGTGCTCATCGGCTTCTCGTTCGTGTACTCCTTGGATCTCGAACCTCTATGGGTGGTCGCCTGCTCGGCGCTCGGCTACTCGGTCTCCGGTGGCGTTCTCGCACGCGTGGCCAGCAGGCGCCGTGTGGCTGACCGCTCACATCTTGAGTGAATGGTTGGACTGCGAACGGGAACGGCTCGACCGCTTCGCAACCGCGTCGCACGCCAGCCAGATGCAGATCACCACCAAGAAGTCCCGAAGCGCGTTCGCGCCGATGATGACCACCGGCGACTCCTGCCCCACCACCCTGTAGGCCAGAACGGCTGTCGTAACAAGAGCGCCCGTCGTCGCTCGTTGCCGCACGCGCCCCTCCAGCCGGCACAGCACGAGTCCCAGGAGCAGCCCGGCGAGCGGAAGACCCCACCCCAGATTGAGCGCGGTGTCGCCTACTGTGGTGATGGTCGAGCTTGTCTTCCCCGAAGTCGATCCATAGAAGATCGCTGCTACACGCTGGCCGTAGTCGCCCTCCGGCTTGTCCGGCCAGAGTGCTCGAGGAATGGCGACGACTACTTGGTTGGACAATGCTACGGCGTCCAGTGCGGCATCATTTCCTCGAAACCTCAAGCCGGTGTCGAGGTAGGAGCTGAGGTCCAGGCGGCGAGCGACAGTTTCCACGACCGTGTCAGTCTCCACGAGCTGAGTGCCGCTGGACGATAATCCTGCGGCTTCCGCCGCTTCACTCTTCACCACGGCCGCGAGAGTGAACATCGTGGCGACGAGAACGAGGGTCGACAAGCCCACGAGTGCCATACGTCGGCGTCGCCGCCACGGGGAGTCGGCCGGGACGACAATCAAGCTACCGACGAGCACGGCGAGCATGAAGACCACAGAAGCGCCGCGAAGGCCAGATGCTGTGAGGATGCCTGCCTGGAGCACGGTCAGGCCGATGGCCAGGCGCTCGTGTCGGCGGGTGACCAGACAGGCGAAGAGAAGCGTAAGCGTAAGCACCGGCGCGGCCGCTGACAGGATGCCCAGTAGCCCAGTCGGGTTCAGGCGTCCGAGGTTGATCTGGGCTGAGTAGCCCGACTGCTGGGTCAGTACAAGATAAGCCTGGATGAACTGCAGGGCTCCGACGACCGTCACGTGCGGCCAGGTCGGATGTGAACCCTCTTGTCGCGCCGCGTGATGCCGTACCGGGAGGGCGGCGCTCATCAATGCCCCGGCCGCGATAGCGAGGGACCACGACAAGACCGTCGACACGGCCAAGTCCGTCGCCGTTCCGTCCATCAGCCACGAGGTCACCCCAAAGTAGGCTGTGACCTGCGCCAGGTAGCAGGCAGCCAACACTGAAGTCTGCCAGGCTAAGATCGCGAGGGCCGCCGGCACGAGCATGAGGAGCGTCCCGCGGAATCCGCCCCACGTTGCAATGAGGAGGGGCGCCCACATGGCTACGCCCAAGCAGAGCGCCCACGCCGCCGCAGTGCCCCTCCGGAGCCGGGGAGCTACCGCGCCCTCAGGTGTGGCCGCTGTAGTGCGCGTAGCAATCTCGAGCACTCGGTTTACTCCGTCCGGAACCGACAAGGCAGAATGCTCGCCGCACGCCGAGGCTGGCCGCAAAGGGGACAGGAGGGACATGAGGAGCACCGCCATCATAGTCCACTACGGC
>JAOPWO010000053.1 GCA_025965635.1 Modestobacter sp.
CGGGTCCACCGAGTACGACGCAGCGCTCGAGAAGAGCCACCACGAGGGCATGGACCCGGTCGGCGACGACGTCGGCACCCCGGTCATGCACATCGACGGCGTGGCGTTCTTCGGTCCGGTGATCAGCAAGGTGCCCACCGGTGAGGACGCCGGCAAGGCCTTCGACGGCGCCGTCCTGCTGGCCAACCTGCCCGACTTCTGGGAGCTCAAGCGCACCCGCACCTCGGGCCCCGACCTGGACTCCATCCCCGCCGACGCCCTGGAGCTCACCGGCACCCGTTGAGCCCAGTGGCCATGTCGGCCACCACGGCCGTGCGGCATCCTGGCCGGGTGCCGCACCCCCGCCGTCAGCGCATCGTCATCACCGGCGCCAGCTCCGGTCTCGGCCGCGGCATGGCCCAGGCGTTCGCTGCACGCGGACGTGACCTCGCGCTGGTCGCCCGGCGGCTGGACCACCTCGAGCAGTTGCGCGACGAGCTGCTCGCCGCCCACCCCGGCATCCGGGTCGTCGTCGGCCGGCTGGACGTCGACGACCCGGATGCCGTCGCCACCGTCGTCCCGGAGCTGGCCGCCGGGCTGGGGGGGGCATCGACCGGTTCATCGCCAACGCCGGCCTCGGCGAGGGCGCGCCGGTCGGCACCGGCGGGGCGCGGCCCGACCGCCAGGTCCTGGTCACCAACGTGCTCGGCACGCACGCCTGCTGCGAGGCGGCGGTCGCGCTGTTCCGCGCCCAGGGCAGCGGACACCTCGTCGTGATCTCCTCGGTCGCCGGGGTGCGCGGCATGGGCAGCACGCGGACGGCGTACGCCACCTCCGAGGCAGCGGGCGCCGTGCTGGCCGAGGGCATCCGCGCCGACCTGCTCGGCCACCAGGCCACCCGCGCCATCCGGGTCACCACGATCCACCCCGGCTTCATCGCCACCGACATCAACGTCGGGCTGCTCCGCGTCCTGCCGCTGCCACTGGTGCGCCGGCTGGCCTGGGCGGTTCGACCGAGGGTGCGCTCGTCGTCGCCGAAGCGGGGCGCCCAGCGGTCGTCACCGCACACCCGCCGGGTCAGAGGCGGGTCCGCGCCGTCCGCCGGGTCGGCTCGTCGAACGGCAGGTGCGCCGACCGGCCGGTGAGCCAGTCGGCCAGGGCGGTGAGTTCGTCACGCTGACCACTGACGAACCCGGCGTCCACCACGTCGCCGTGCCCGGGGACGACGGGCCCCCGTACCAGCCCGAGCACCGCGGTCAGCGTGCCCGGCCACTCGAGCGGGAAGGCGTCCTCCATCGTCGGTGGAGCGCCCTCCTCGACCAGGTCGCCGGCGAACAGCACGTCGTCCACGGCCACCACCAGGTCGCCGTCGGTGTGCCCGCGGCCCGCGGACACCAGCGTCACCGCCCGGCCACCCACGTCGAGGACGGCGACGTCGTCGACCAGGGAGTCGGGCGGGTCGACCGGGGCGGCGGTGACCAGGTCGGCGGCCGCGAGGTCCCCGGCCGCCTGCAGTGCAGCGACCACCTCCGCCCGCTGCCGGTCGGCGGTGGTCAGCAGCGCAGCGGCGCAGCGGCGGTGCCCCCACACCGTGGCGGGCCGGAAGGCCGCGTTGCCGAAGCAGTGGTCGTAGTGCGCGTGGGTGTTGACCACCGTCCAGGGGTGGCCGGTGACCGTGCGGACCGCCTCGGCCAGGTCGCGGCCCTGGGCCAGGTGCGAGCGGGTGTCGACGACCAGGCAGCCGCCGTCGCCGACCACCAGCCCGCAGTTGAGGTCCAGGTCGACGTGCCGGCGGACGAACACGCGATCGCCCACCTCGCGCCAGCCGGTCACCGGATCCCCGCCGGGGGTGTCGTCACCAGCAGATCCGCATCGGCCGGCCCCGCGCGTCGACGGCGCCGTCGCCGACGCACTCGCCGCGCCCGTCGGCCAGCCGCTGCGCCGACCAGGCGGCCGCGCAGGCGTCGAGGGCGTCGATCACCGGCACGCGGGGTGGGGCGTCGGCCAGCGCGGCTTCGACGTCCATCACCGCGCGGAGGGCGGCGAGTCGCTGGACCGTCCCGCGAGCGGTGCCCTTGGCGTTCCGGACGGCCGGGTCGAGCGCCCGGAAGGCCAGTTCGGGGTGGACCTCGACGACCCGGTCGGTGGGCGGGTCACCGAGGGCGTCGTCGACCTGCCGGATGGCGGCCACCAGCTGGTAGGTCTGCGCAGAGGGCGCCCGGGCACCGGCGGTCGCGTCGCGGCTCAGCTCGCGCGCGTGCGCGTAGTCGCGAGCCCGCAGCACCGACCGCACCGGCGAGGGGAAGACCGATCCGGCGGCGCCGCAGCCGCGCAGCCGCTCCCGCGCCGCCACGTCGCAGGCCCGGGCGCCGTCCTCGGACAGCCCGATCGGCATGTCGATGCCCACCAGGTGCACGCCGGGGACGGCGAGCACCGCGGCGACGTCCGGCAGCGCCAGCAGCCGCACCGACCGGTCCTCGAGCAGCGCCCCCACCCAGGCGCCCCGCCAGCCGTCGACCCCCAGCACCGCCACCGGGGGAGCCTGACAGACTCGGGCTCATGCGCGTCTTCCTCGGTACAGACCACGCCGGTCTGGAACTCAAGGCCCACCTGCTGCAGGCGGTGGCGGCTGCCGGGTACGAGCCGGTCGACTGCGGCGCCTTCGAGTACGACGCCCAGGACGACTACCCGCCGTTCTGCTTCGAGGTGGGCGAGCGGGTCGTCACCGAGCCCGGCAGCCTCGGCGTGGTCATCGGCGGTTCGGGCAACGGGGAGCAGATCGCGGCCAACAAGGTCCCCGGCGTCCGCGCCGCGCTGGTCTGGAGCCGTGACACGGCGGAGCTCGCCCGGCAGCACAACGACGCCAACGTGGTGGCCGTCGGCGGCCGGCAGCACAGCGTCGAGGAGGCCACCGAGCTGGTGCTGACCTTCCTGGGCACGCCGTTCAGCGAGGACGAGCGGCACGTCCGGCGGATCGGGCTGATCAGCGACTACGAGCGGGACCGGCACCGTCCCGCCGGCGGGTTCCCCACCACCACGCCCTGACCACCCCGGCGCGGACGGGGGGTCAGAACTCCTCCGGGCACCACGGCGACACCGGCCAGGAGAACGCGGTGGCCGCCAGGGTGACCGCCCCGGGACTGATCTCGGTCACCCGCCCGGCGGCCTGCAGCGTGGCCAGCGAGACGCCGCCCAGGTAGACAGCGGACAGTTCCTCGATGCCCAGCACGATGTCGGGGTCGCGGTCGGTGCGGTCGCAGAAGGCCCCGGCCGGATGGCCCCACAGGTGCCAGCGACCGTCGTTCCACTCACAGAAGCGATCGCGCACCTCGAAGACCAGGTCGATCCGCGCGGGGTACCGGCGCGCGGAGAGTGCGCGGCCCACGTCGACCAGCCGGACCCACAGGGCGTCGGAGGGTCGGGCGTGCCAGGCGCGCGGGTCGGCGAGCAGGAACCGCAGCGGGTCGTCGTCGGGGGCCAGGTGCGCCCGCACGGTGCGGACCAGGTCGATGCCCAGCAGGTACCGCCACAGCGCGGCGTAGCCGGCCGGGGTCTGGGCCCGCACCTCGCCGACGTCCAGCGTGCCGTCGGGCTCTCCGCCATCGGTCCAGCCGGGCCTCATCCGGTAGGTGGCGAACCCGGTGACCGTGCCGTCGATCTCGGTGTGCAGCACGTGCCGGCGGGCGGTGCCGCCACCCCGCTGCGCCGGTTCGTCGGCCAGCAGGCGGTCCCACCAGCGGTCGTCACGGGCCAGGTCGCCCGGGACGGAACGGCGCACCTGGTCGTGGACGGCCGCCGCCGCCGGCCGGAACTCCGCCACCTCCACCAGCCGCACCCGCCCGGTCCCGCAGTCGACGTCGGGCCGCAGCCGCAGCCGCTCGGCGTTACCCCGCCAGCCACCACGCCAGCTCCCCGGCGCATAGCCGAACCGGCTGTAGATCGAGGACTCGGCGGCCCACAGCGCGGCGACCGGCTCCCGTTCCTGCTCGTGCAGCTCGTCGAGCTGGCGGCGCATGATCGCGGTGAGCACTCCCCGACGGCGGTGGGTGGGGGCCACGGTCACCCAGGTGACGCCGGCCGCGGGCACGACCGCGCCGGGCACGGACAGCTCCCGGGAGTAGATCCCCGCCGTGGCCACCACCTGGTCGCCGTCGAACAGCGCCAGGGAGCGGTCCAGCTCGGCGACCGGGGACGGCGCGTCGACGTGCGGGCCGCCCGGGTCCTGACCGAAGACGTGGGACATGGCCGCGGAGAACCGGGGCCACTCCTCGGTGGTGACGGGACGCAGGTGCACGGGATCGGCCACGGCTGGTGTCTACCGGCAGGGAACGACGGTCCGCCAACCAGTTCCCCTCCCCGGAGGCACCCGTTCTGCGGAGCGGGCTGCCAGCATCGCGCCCATGGCCGCCACCCCGGACGACGTCCGCGCCGTCGCGCGCGTCCGGCCGAGGCGACCGAGCGCCCGGAGGTGTTCTCGGTGCCGCACCACGACCGCAACTCCACGATGGTCGTCGTCCACCCGGCCGCCGTGGACCGCACCGAGCTGGCCGAGCTGCTCACCGAGGCGTGGCGGCAGGGTGCCCCGGCGCGGCTGCGCACGGCGTTCGACGCCGCGACCGACGCGGAGTGACGGGCAGCCGGGTCGGCTGCGCAGAGGGGCGAGCAGCTGGGCGCCACCTGCGGGTCCAGCACCGTGCCACCGCCGACCACGTCGTCCGGTGCGCGGAGGAGCTGCTCCCCTCCGCCGGCGGGGGAGCCGTCGAAGGGGGCCGCCGCGTTAGGGTCGGCCGGTCTCGTGCACGTCGGCGCAGTCGCGCCGTGACGCGGCCCCGGGCCGGCCGTCGCCTGAGGGAAGAGGGTCATGCGCTCCGCTCCGATGCTCCCCGCCGGCCTCGCCGCCGCGCTGCTCCTGACCGGCTGCACCGGCTCCGACCACGGCGGTGGAGCGGCCGAGGGGAACGCCGCCATCTCCCAGGACGCCGCCGTCCCGGTGACCGCGGTCCCGTCCGCCTCACCCACCCTCGTCGCCGACGAGGGCGCGGTCGCCGCCGCGGTGTCGATGAGCCGCGCCCTGTTCACCAGCTCGCCGCTGGCGGTGGTGGCCGACGACGGCGACCTGGCGGGCCGGCTGCTGGCGGCCTCGGCCGCCGTCGGGCTGGGCGTCCCGCTGCTGGTCGCCGACGGCGGGGCAGCCGGTGAGGAGGCGGTGGGCAGCGAGCTGGACCGGCTGGGCGTCACGGGTGTGCTGGCCGTGGGCGGGGAGGGTCTGGTCCCCGCCGGGGACGACCGCCCGGTCGTGGCGGTGCCGGCCGACGTCGCCGCCGTGGAAGCGGCCACCGGGCTGTCCCTCGGCCGGCAGGACCCCGTGCCGGCGGGCGGCGCGGTCGCCGCCGTCGCGGGGCTCGAGCCCGGGCGCCTCGTGGCCCTCGAGGCCACCCCGGTCGAGGAGCCGGCCGGAGCGTCGGCGTCGGCGTCCCCGTCGTCGTCGTCGGCACGGTCCGCGCCGGACGGGGACGGGGACGGGGACCGCGAGCTGCCCGTCGTCGGCCGGCCGGCGCCGCTGGACGACGTCCTGGTGCTGGCCACCGGCGAGCCGGAGTACCTGGCCGGGGTCGCGACGGCGCGGGCGGCCGGCGCCGACGTGCGGTTGACCGGTGGGATGCCGGACCCGCGTGCCTCGGCCGAGGTCGTCGAGGCGCTGGCTGCGGAGCCGGCCGCGACCGTGGTGCTCGGCGCGGGCCTCGCGGGGGCGCCCGGCCTGGACTGGAAGCTGGCCACCGCGGCGGCCGGCACGCAGCTGCCCGGCGGGGGGCAGCTGCTCTTCCCGAACCACATGCTGGTCGCGATGTACGGCATCCCCGACAGCGGTGCGCTGGGCATCCTCGGGGAGCAGGACCTGCCGGCGTCGATCGAGCGGGCCGGGCAGGTGGCGGCGCCCTACCGCGATCTGGTCGACGCCACCGTCGTCCCGACCTTCGAGATCATCGCCACCGTCGCCTCCGCCGGCGCCGGCGGAGACGGGAACTACTCGGCCGAGCTGGACCCCGAGATCCTGCGCCCGTGGGTGGAGGCGGCTGGCGCGGCCGGGATGTACGTCGTCCTGGACCTGCAGCCCGGGCGCACCGACTTCCTCACCCAGGCCCAGCAGTACCGGTCGCTGCTCGAGCTGCCCCACGTGGGCCTGGCCCTGGACCCCGAATGGCGGTTGGACCCCGGTGAGGTGCACCTCGTCGAGGTCGGTCAGGTCGGGGTGGACGAGGTCAACCGGGTCGTCACCTGGCTGGCCGACCTCACGCGCGAGCGGTCGCTGCCGCAGAAGCTGCTGGTGCTGCACCAGTTCCAGGTGCGGATGGTGATGGACCGGGAACGGCTGGACACCTCACGCGACGAACTGGCGATCATGGTGCACGTCGACGGTCAGGGCGGGCAGGCGGCCAAGCAGGACACCTGGCGGGTGCTCCGCCAGGACGCACCGCAGCCGCTGTCCTGGGGCTGGAAGAACTTCATCGACGAGGACCTCCCGATGCTGGACCCGCAGCAGACCGTCGAGCAGGTCCGGCCGACGCCGCAACTGGTGACCTACCAGTGACGCGCCCCTTCTGACTGTCGGTCCCCTCGGGCAGGATCAGCCCGGACGTCGGACGTGGAGAGGACCGCGCGATGACCGGAGTGATCGAGGAACGATCCGGAGCGGAACGGGCCGCCGAGCTGGAGCCACGGCTGGCCGAGCACCGGCGGGAGCTGACCGGCTACTGCTACCGGATGCTCGGGTCGTCATTCGACGCGGAGGACGCCGTCCAGGAGACGATGATCCGCGCGTGGCGGTCACTGGACCGGTTGCAGGGCAGCGGGGCGATGCGGTCCTGGCTGTACCGCATCGTGACCAACGTCTGCCTGGACGCCCTGGACGGGCGCAAGCGTCGGGCCCTGCCGGTCGACATGTCGGCCGAGCCGTCGGCGCCGGTGGAGTCCTCGCTGGCCGGGATGCTGCCCGACGCCGCCTGGGTGGAGCCGGCGCTGGACCGGCAGGTCCTGCCGGTCGGTGGCGACCCGGCCGAGCTGGTGGTGCAGCGGGAATCGGTGCGGCTGGCGTTCGTGGCCGCGTTGCAGCACCTGCCACCCCGCCAGCGCGCCGTGCTGATCCTGCGCGACGTGTTGCGCTGGAAGGCCGACGAGGTCGCCTCGCTGCTGGGGACGACGGTCGCCGCCGCCAACAGCGCGCTGCAGCGGGCCCGCGCCACCCTGGCCACCCACCAGGCCGCCGCCGGGTCACGCCCGGCGCCGGAGCTCGCCGAGGAGAACGCCGACCTGCTGGCCCGCTACCTCGACGCCTTCGAGCGCTACGACATCGACGCCTTCGTCGCCCTGCTGGCCGAGGACGCCGTGCAGGACATGCCCCCGTTCGCCATGTGGCTGCGCAGCGCGACCGACATCGGGCGCTGGATGCTCGGGCCGGGGAAGGAGTGCGAGGGCTCCCGGCTGATGCTCGTCTCCCTGAACGGCAATCCCGCCTTCGCGCAGTGGCGGCCCAGCGGCCCTGGCGGTGGACACCAGCCGTGGGCGCTGCACGCGCTGGAGGTGTCCGGCGGCCGGGTCGTCCGGATCACCTCCTTCCTGGACACCCGGCTGTTCCGGCTGTTCGGGCTGCCCGACACGCCGCCGCCGCGTTGACGCCGCTCGAGGTAGGGCCCGAGCCGCTGGGCGCCCACCGGCAGCCCGCTGACGGCGCCCGCCCCGAGGGCCACCACCGTCGCCGGCAGCCGGCCCAGGCCGGACAGCCGGCTCCAGTCCGACAGGAGACGCCGACCAGCAGCCGGACGCCGTCGACCTCGACGGCGGGGCGCAGCACCACGTCGACCGCCCGGACACCCCGGTGCCAGCCCATGGTGGCCGCGCGCTGCGCCTTCCAGGGCTCAGTCGCCGAGCTGGGGCTCACGGTCCCGACGTGGTAGCGGAGAGCAGCATGACTCCGCCTTCAGCTGGCGGAAGAGCTCGCTCCGGGTCGCTCGTGGTGCCCCTCGTGACCAGCGCCCCACATGCCAGCGCCAACGCCGCCATCCATCACATCGACCGCACCAAGTGCATGCTCACCTCGCCGGGCCTCGCAGCGCGACGGCGGTGCGTAGCGTGGTGACGGTCAGCTCCAGGTCATCCGCTGGTCGACGGAGCAGCCGATGATGTGCGTAGCCGTCGCACACCACGCTCGCGTACCCAGCGAGCACCGCGGGCGGCCATGGCCAGGTCGAATGAAGTCGGTCTGGCCCTTGCCGCTCAGTCAGCTGCCAGTCCGAGCGGACGACGGGCATTCTGCATCAGGTCGGGTGCTGGACCGGGTCTGACGGACCCTGCCCGCTCGGCGCCGTACTGGGCGCGCTCGCTCACCGGGATTGCCCTCGGTGGTGTGGGGGAGCGGCCAGGACACGCGCAGAACAGAGGTTCAGCAGAGGTCCCGTCCGGTCGGCCTACTGCGGCGGTGCACCGAGCACCTCGGATTCGTGACTGGCGTACAGCGCCGCCATCGCCTCGAAGTCGGGCGGGCCACCAGGACCCGACAGGTCGTAGATCGCCTCAACCAGTTGGATGGCCCCTGGAGAGGTGATCACCAGAATCCTCGCCGGCTCGTCAGCCGGATTGGCGAATCCATGTGCCACGCCACGTGGGACAAACACGAAGGACCCCGTCGCACAGTCCCGGGTGTCGCCGTTCAGCGAGAACGCGACCTTTCCAGCGATCACATAGAAGGCTTCGTCATACACCCGGTGCAGGTGCGGCGGCGGACCGTCCCACGCGGGCGGCAGTTCGGACTCGAACGCCGCGAAGTCGTCACTCTGGCCATACTCGATCTTGACGTTGATTCCCGGACCGAAGGTGCGACCACCACCGTCGGGAAGAACATGAGCTGACATGCGGGCTCCAACCGGCAGCTGCAGCTTGCAGAGATGCTTGTCGTACGACTGACCGTCTCCACGGTCGAACCTGCCGCGACACCTGAACTGAGCCCGCCGCACGTCACCGGGAGGAGGACGGGCCGGCAGGAGGCGTCCCATGGCGCCACCCGTCACTGACCAGGCCGGTCTTGGCAGCTTGACGCTCTCAGCGCAGCTCCATCGATGCCACTTCGAACTGCTCGATGGTCCCGATGCTGGCGCTCGTGGTCTGCGCTGTGTCTCTGCGGAGCTGGGTGGCCTTCTCCTCCGAGGCCCGCATGGCCTCCGCGCTGTCCCACAACGTGATCGTCATCGTCTTCCCGGTCTCCCGATCCAGCAGGAGGATCGCGCCGCGGTTGCCGTCCATCTCGAACAGCCGCGGAAGGATGGTGGCATTCATGGTGTCCACCGCCGCGTCGGTCACCTGCTCCGGTGGGCTCTGGTATCTGCTGACGCGAGCGTGCACGGAGTACCTCCAACGACGTCGGCATCTGGGGGTCATACGGTCCTCGCCGGCTGGGTCCTGACGCAAGAGCCGTGGCGCGGCAGCCACCGTGCCGTGCGCGTCCAGTCGACGCTCGGCCTCCTCACCGAGGGCATCAGGTTCGAGCCCGATCCGCCGTCACCAACGTCCTGGCCGGCTACACCTAGCCGTCCCGCGCCGAGGTGCGTGACCCGTCCATGACCCAGGGTCTCGGCGTGACCCACCGCGACAGGTCATTGCTATTCGTCCTGCTTCGGACCGTCGTCCGATGGGTGTTGTACTGCGCCCAGGCGTCGAGGGCACGGGCGATCTCCGTGTCGCGGTCGTCCGTGGCGTGCTGGTAGAACAGGGCGGCGGCGGGGGAGGAGTGGCCCAGTCGGCGCATCAGATCCTTGGTGGTGGCGCCGGTTGTGGAGGCGAGGTGGCGCCGGTTGGCGGGATCTGTTCGGCTGAGCGGCAGTCGTAGAGCGTGTGCGCACACGCGCTACGACGGTTCCCGGATCTGCGAAGGCGTTACTGGATGTGTCCCTATCGAGGTGACTGCCGCGGTGCCGCGCGCGAGCAAGACGACGACTCCGTCGCGGGCGTGCGCGCGGGCTTCGGTCCGAGCTGGCGCGGCGAATCCGCTCATCGACACGTCGATGCCCGAGACGATCGTTGCGGTCGGTCACGGGTGAGCGCGCGGCCGGGACTTGACGTCTCACTTGCATTTTGCAAGTGTCGACCGCATGAGCCTCTTCATCACCTGCCCGGTCGAGAGCGTCGAGCGCGCGACCGCCTTCTACACCGCCCTCGGCTGGGCCCTCAACGCCGAGATGTCCGATCACAACGTGTCGTGCTTCGCGATCGCGCCCGAGCAGTACGTCATGCTCGGCAGACGCGAGATGTACGCGAGCGTCGGCGGCGTCGAGGAGCTGGTCGGTGGACCTCACACGCCCTCGAAGGTCACGGTCTCGTTCGACCTCGGCAGCCGTGAGGCGGTCGACGAGCTCGCCGAGCGCGCCGGCGCCGCCGGCGGGCGGATCGGTGACACCGATGACTACCCCTTCATGTACCAGCGCCAGTTCGACGACCCCGATGGCTACCACTACTCGCCGTTCTGGATGAGGCCGGACGCCGATCCGACCGCGTGAGCGACCTCGCCGCGGCCCTCGACATCGTCGGAGCACGGTGGGCCCTGCTCGTCGTGGAGCGGCTGCTCGATGGGCCGAAGCGTTACGGCGACCTGCAGCGCGACCTCGGAGTGCCGACGAACATGCTCGCGACCCGCCTGCGCGAGCTGGAAGCGGCCGGCGTGCTGACCCGTCTGCCACTCCGGCACAACACCCGGGCCTACGCGCTGACCGATCGCGGGCTTGCCTTGCGCGAGGCGATCGTCGCGCTCGGACGCTGGGGCGTCGAGGAGGAGGCCTAGGTGTGGCGCGGAGTCGCGATGTGCTCCGACAAGCTTCTCGGTAGCTGCCGCGCCGCCGTCAGCCTCGCCGCCACCCTGATCTGGATCGAACAGACTTGATCGACACGGCCTAGCCGTCCCGCTCCGGATCGTCATCGTCTGATGCCTCATGTGCTGCGGCCAGCATGTCGTCGAGGGCACGGGCGATGTCGGCGTCGCGGTCGTCCGCGGCGGGCTGGTAGAGCAGGGCTGCGGCGGGGGAGGCGTGGCCCAGCCGGCGCATGAGCTCCTTGGTGGTCGCGCCGGTGGCCGCGGCGAGGGTGGCGCCGGTGTGGCGGAGCTTGTGCGGGCGGACGGCGGGCAGGCCGATGGCGTCGGCGGCTCGGCGGAAAGTCGAGTTCCGGTTGCTGCGGGCGGGGTAGCTGCCCGAACTGGTGGAGAACAGGAGGGCGTCGGGAGCGGCGGGGACGTGCCTCCTCAGGGTGCTCCTCCAGTACCGCGGCAACGGCGACGGGAAGGGTGACGGCCCGGTACCCGGCGTCGGTCTTGGGCTCGTCGACCACCCACCGACCTCGACGCGCCGCACGGATCCCTCGATGCGGAGCCGACCGCCGGGGGGACGTCGGACCGGCGGAGGGTGGTGGCCTCCGCCGAATCGGAGGCCGCCGAATACGAGGACCAGTAGGAGTGCGCGGTACCGCTGGGTTCTCCGGTCTCGCCTCAGTTGCCCGGCCAGTTGCAGAGCTTCGGCCGCGGTGAGCGCGCGGGAGGGGCGGGAGGCCTTCGGAGTGCCGGCGCCTCGGAGACGGCACGGGTTGGACGGGATGGCCTCGTCGGCGACGGCCGCGTTGAGGATGGCCCGCAAGAGCCGGTAGGACTGGGCTACAGCCGTGGGGCCGGTCGTCCGGCCGGCTTTGGCGTGCCAGGAGCGGACGGCCGCGGGTGTCACCTCGTCGACGGGGAGGTCCGCCCACGGCTTGGCGAGGTGGTGCCGCCAGAGGCCGGCGTAGAGGGACGCGGGTGCTTGAGCGGAGGTCGTTGCGGGCGAGGTAGTCCTCGGCGTAGTCGCCGACGCTCCGGGAGCGGGCGCTCGGTGCGCGCCAGTTCTTGCGGAGCAGGTCGGTCTGCTGGGGGGCGAGCCAGGCCCAGGCGTCTGCCTTGGTGCCGAAGACCTTGGCGTGACGTCGTCCGTCACGGCCGCGATATCGGGCGCGGAAGCGACCGCTGGGGAACTCGTCGACCGTCCCGAACGTCCGCTTCTCCACGCCGCGACCCTGACCGGAATCTGCAAGCAGAGGGACTGCCGCCCTTGGGTCATCCGGTGCGCCGTCATGCTCGCAGCCTGCGTCAGCAGCCTCCGGTTCGCCTTCAGTCGACCGTCAATCCGCCTTCGGGGGGCGTCAGCGCATCGGCTCGATGGTGGGTGGCGGCCCAACTGGCGAGGAACCTCAGCGAGTCGTCTGCCGATGAGCCCCCTTCGGCGCTGAATGCGATCAGCGACAGTCCGGGATCGGCGGGCAGTTCCATGACTTCGTAGTCGAGGTGGAGGTCACCGACGACAGGGTGGTGGAAGTGCTTCACCCCCGTCCGGTGCAGGCGCACGTCGTGGGCGGCCCAGCGAACGCGGAAGGCGTCGCTGCGGGTGGACAGTTCGCCGACGAGGTCGGTCAGTGCCTTGTCGAAAGGGTCACGGCCGGCTTCCAGACGAAGCGTGGCGACGGCGTCGTCGGCGGCCCGCTCCCAGTCGAGCCAAAAGTCACGGGCGCGGGGATCGAGGAAAGTGAACCGGGCATGGTTCGCCGGTCGCGCCGAGTCGGCGAACACGGGGGCGAACAGAGCTACACCCAAGGGATTGGCGGCGAGGACATCCAGACGCCCGTTGTTGACGATGGCCGGCACTTCCGTCATTCCGGCCAGAATGCGCGCCACGCTCGGCCTGAGCTGAGCGGGAGGCGTGCGCCGGACGCGGGCGGCGGGGCCGGCGGCGCGGGCGAGATCGGCCAGGTGCGCCCGCTCGGCCTCATCCAGCTGTAGGGCGCGAGCGAGGGCGTCGAGCACGCTCTCGGAGACGCCGCTGAGATTGCCCCGCTCGAGTCGGGCGTAGTACTCGACGCTCACGCCGGCGAGGTCGGCCACCTCGCTGCGGCGCAGCCCCGTCACGCGCCGGTTGCGGCCGTAGTGGGCCAGTCCGGCCTGCTCAGGGGTCAGCTTGGCCCGCCGGGTGCTGAGGAAGGCCTTGACCTCGTCGCGGTTGTCCACAGCCCGAGGCTATGGCGGTCTCGTCGGACGAGGGATGCCCTGTCAGTACACCTCTGGGCAGTGACTTCTCCGGCCTCCCGGTACCCGCTTGCATGGTCTTCGCCGCCGCTGGCCGGGGCGTGGAACAGCACGCAGCCGGCACCCGACGCGGGGCGCGGATCTGCGATGGAGGACGAACGAGAACATGGCTGACAACAACACGCGTGGACAGACGGTCTGGCTGGTCACCGGTGCCGGTCGAGGCATGGGCGTGGACTTCGCGCAGGCGGCCCTGGCGGCCGGGCACGCGGTCGTCGCCACCGGCCGCAACCCCGAGCGGGTCAGCGCCGCGATCGGCCAGCACGACGACCTGTTGACCATCGCCCTGGACATCACCGACCCGGCGAGTGCCCAGGTCGCCGTGCAGGCAGCCGTCGACCGGTTCGGCCGGATCGACGTGCTGGTGAACAACGCCGGCAACTTCTTCGCCGGCTTCTTCGAGGAGGTCAGCCCGGAGAACTTCCGGGCGCAGGTGGAAACCAACCTGTTCGGCCCACTGAACGTCACCCGGGCCGTGCTGCCGGTCATGCGCGCACAGCGCTCTGGACTTGTGGTGACGATGAGCTCCTCCGCCGGCTTGATCGGGCAGGAATTCACCTCCGCCTACGCCGCGTCGAAGTTCGCCCTCGAAGGGTGGATGGAGTCCCTCACGCCGGAGGTGGCTCCGTTCGGCATCAGCACGATGGTCGTCGAGCCCGGGTTCTTCCGCACCGACCTGCTCACCCCCGAGTCGACGAGCTACGCCGAGCCCTCGATCGAGGACTACGCCGAGCGCACCCGGCAGACCGTCACGGCCTGGAAGAGCATGAACGGCCAGCAGGGCGGGGACCCCGCCAAGCTGGCGAGGGCGCTCGTCGAGCTGGCTGACCAGGATGAGCCGCCGGTGCGCTGGGTTGCCGGCGCCGACGCCGTCGCGGGCGTCGAGCAAAAGGCCAGAGACTTGCTGGCCCAGGTGGCTGCCCACCGCGAGCTCTCCAGCTCCTTGGCCCGCGACGAGGCCGTGGCGAAGGCCTGACGTCTCGGCGACCACACAGAGGTGCGGCGTTCTCCCCGCGCCGCACCTCTGCGTGGGCCGACGCGACGCTCGGCCACCGTGGGTGCATCGACTGCCGTTCGCGGACACTGCGATACCCGCAGACCGTCTTCAGGGACGCCACAAGGCGTGCCGCACCACCTCACGGGTCGCGATCCCCGCCGCGCGGTCGACCTTCGACCAGCGAGTGCTCCGATCACTGGAGAACCCGCAAGATCAAGAGGCACACAGACCCGGGAATAGGTGAGTTGCAGGCGCGCGTCAGCGCGGGGCGGGCGAAGCCCGTCCTCCAGTTCTTGTGCAGTTGGGTCAGACGGCCGGGTCGAGGACGACGGTGTGGCCGAGCCGCTCGAGCTGGGCGACCAGCCGGCGGGTGTGTGCCTCGTCGTTGCGGCGGGCCAGCCAGTCCGCACCGAGGTCCTGGTAGGGCCCGTCGCGGGAGAGCATGCGGTAGGCCGAGACCAGGATGGAGTGGGCGACTGCGACCGCCGCCCGGCCCATTCCGCGCCGGCTGGTGAGCCGGGCGAACTGAGCCGAGAGGTAGTTCTTGCCCTTCATCCGGCCGACGGAGCCGGCGGCCTCGACCAACATCGAGGTCAGCCACTTGTCGCCGTGAGGCTGCTGCCGCTTGCCGGCCGAGTCGAAGATCCGGCGCCAGCCCGGCCCAGGACGCCAGATGCGCCGCGGATGGGAACCGGGGCATGTCCCCGCCGGTCTCGGCGAGGATCACCTGCGCCACCTTCGTCCCGACTCCGGGAATGGTCTGCAGTGGTTCCAGCTGGTGCGCCCAGGGCTGGCAGGCTGTCGCGATCACCGCGTCGAGCTCGGCGAGGGCGTCCTCGGTCAGCTCCAGCCGATGCAGCATGGTGCGCGCCCATTGGGCGTGCTGGTCGTTGAAGTGCCCGGTCAACGCCTCGACCAGCTGCGGGATCTTGATCCGCATCTTGCCCTTGGCCATTTCGGCGAGGACCTGCGGATCACGTTCGCCGGCGATCAGCGCGGTCAGCATCGCCCGGGCCGAGACGCTGGTCAGGCTCGCCGCCACCGAGAACAGCTTGATGCTCGCGTCCTCCAGCATGAGTTCCAGGCGGGTCATCTCGCGGGTGCCGTCGGCCATCAGCTGCACCCGGTAGCGGGTCGGCATCTGCAGCCGGCGGATGTCGGGCGGCGGCACGAACGACGGGCGGATCAGCCCGTGCTCGAGCAGCTGGGCGATCCACTCGGCGTCCTTGACGTCGGTCTTGGGTCGCTGCACCGCCGTGATGTGCGCGGCGTTGCAGAGCCAGACCTCCAGAACTTCCTCCAGGCAGTTGAAAGCCGGCGTCCAGTACGTCGAGGTCGACTCCATCGCCGCGATCGTCACCCCGCGCTCCAGCAGCCAGTCGCGCATGACCTCCAGCGCGCGGGTGGTTGGGACTGCCCCGACTCCATGGCGACAGGCCTGCCGACCGTCTAGGACGTGCCTCATCCGTGCCGTAAGCACGGGCTGAACCGGGTGGCCAGCGGTCAACAGGGGTCAGCACCGCTGAGGCACGGAAGGAGCGGCGCTGCCCGGCTGAGCTGGAGAGGCGGGCATCCGAGCTGGTCAGGACGTGGAGCGGGTGACCGGGATCGAACCGGCATGGCCAGCTTGGAAGGCTGGGGCTCTACCATTGAGCTACACCCGCGAGGTGCCCGCACACCCTAACCGCTGGTC
>JAOPWO010000059.1 GCA_025965635.1 Modestobacter sp.
CAGCGGGACGCCGCCGAGTAGAAGGACCCCGTCCCGGGCCGAGCAGGACGAGGGCCCCGCACCCACCGGGTGCGGGGCCCTCGTCCTGTCTGCGGTGGTGCGCCTCGTGGCCCGCCCCGGGGGCCCCTGCAGGGTCCCGCCGCAAGGCCCCGTCCCGGGTCCCGCCCGAGCTTGCGAGGGATGGGGAGGACGGGGTCCTTCTGCTAGCGGTGGCGGTTGGAGGGGTGCCCGGCGGCGTCGGAGAGCTGACGCAGGCCGTTGATGATGGCCCCGACCAGGTCGCCGGAACCGAGCCGGCCGGTCATCGACAGCACGGCGAGCGCGCAGGCGCGGTCGGGCAGCCGGCGGGCCGCTGCGGCACCGGTGACGATCTCCAGCACCCGCTGCTCCGGGGAGAGGGCGACCAGCACGCTGTTGCTGGTGTCCGCGCCGGACCGGGCGTGCAGCTGCTCGGCGGTGGTGCGGGTGTCCGAGCCCAGGTCACCCACGTAGAGCGTGATGAACAGGCCGGTCTCCCGGGACGCCATGGTCAGCGCCTCGTCGATGCGGGCCAGGTCACGGAACGCGAAGGGCCCGGTGTGCGTCTCGTCGGTGACCGACCCGAGGCTCTCCCGGGTGGAGGTGTCGCCGTCGGTGTTCTGCTGCGCCATCAGGGCCGTCCCTCCGCGGGGAGCGTCGTCGTGGGTGGTGCTCGCTGCGGTGCTCATCGCCGGGTCACCAGGTCCCGCGGGCGCCGCCGGCGGCGGTCCGCCGCGGGGTGGCCGCCTCGTGCGGGTCCTCGCCGATGGTCAGGGCCGCAGCCGTCGCGCCCGGGCCGGGGTGGCCGTGCGCCGCGCCGTCGCCGTGGTCGTCACCGTGTCCACCACCGTGGACACCGCTGGCCTCGGGGTGCGGCTCGTACCAGACCGGCTCGTGCTCCCACGGCTGGCCGGGCCGGTAGCGGGTCTTCTCCTTGCCCCTGCCGGGGATGAGCGTCAGCGCGGCGAAGACCAGGAAGAACGCCAGCGGGATGACGCCGTAGATGAGCACGGTCTCGATCACGGACATGCGCGCAATCTACCGGGGCCGGCGATCACCGGCCCGCGCAGCCGGTCACCAGCACGGCGGGTGCCGGTGCGCCCAGGGCCGGGCCTCCTCCAGCTGCGCGGACAGGCTGATCAGGGTGGCCTCGTCCGCCGGCCGGCCGGCGAGCATGGTGCCCACCGGCAGCCCGTCGGCGGTCCACCACAGCGGCACGCTGACCGCGGGCTGGCCGGTCACGTTGTAGACGGCCGGATAGGCGGCGTACCGCTTCTGCCGTTCGAAGTCCGCCGCCGCGTCGCCGTCGGCGTCGAACCACCCCAGCGGGCGCGGCGGCAGGGCGCACACCGGGGCGAGCAGCACGTCGTACCTGCTGGTCGACCGGACGAAGCGCCGGGCGAACAGCCGCAGCGTGAACATGGCCTCCATCGCGTCCTTCGCGGTGAGCGCCAGCCCGCGGTCCCGCATCCACCGGGTCAGCGGCCGCAGCCGGGCCACGGCGGCCGCGGGGACGGGCAGCGTGGTGGCCGAGAGCGCCCAGACCACCTCGAACGCGTCGAACACCCCGGGGGTGAGCGGCGGCCCGGGCAGGTCCTCGACGTCGTGCCCGAGGGAGGCCAGCAGCGCTGAGGCGTCCTCGAAGGCCGCGCGCACCTCCGGGTCCACCTCCGCCCCGGGCATGCCCGAGTCGAGGTACCGGCCCACCCGCAGCCGCCCCGGCGGCCGGTCGGCCGCGCCGAGGAACGTCTCGCCAGGTGGCAGTGGCGGCGCCCAGAAGGGGTCGCCGGTCACCGGCCCGGCCATCGCGTCGAGCAGGGCGGCGGCGTCGCGCACGGTCCGGGCCAACGGCCCCTGCACCCCCAGCGCGGTGACCTCGGAGCCGTACGGCCCGTTGCTGACCCGGCCGCGACCGGGCTTGATCCCGAACAGCCCGGTCACCCCGGCCGGGATGCGGATCGATCCCCCGCCGTCCGAGCCCTGCGCCACGGGCACCAGCCCGGCGGCCACGGCTGCGGCGGCCCCACCGCTCGACCCACCGGCGGACAGCCGCAGGTCCCACGGGTTGCGGGCCGGCCCGGCGACGTCGTTGTCGGTGTAGCAGGGGAAGCCGAACTCGGGTGTGTTGGTCTTGCCCAGACTGATCGTCCCGGCCGCGGCGAGGGCGGTGACCACGGCGTCGTCCACGTCGGGGACGAACCCGGCCAGCGCCAGCGAGCCGAACGTCGTCCGGACGCCGGCGGTGTTGTTCAGGTCCTTGATCGCCGTCGGGACGCCGTGCAGCGGAGGGAGGGCGCCGCCGTCGAGGACCGCGCGGTCGGCCCGCGCCGCGGCGGCGAGGGCCCGCTCGGGCGTCACCGTGACGAACGCGCCGAGCCCGGCGTCGAGGGCCCCCACCCGGGCCAGCGCGTGATCGACGAGCTCGGTGGGGCTCACCTCCCGCGCACGGACGGCGGCCGCCTGCTCCAGCGCCGTCAGGTCGTGCAGCTGCGTCCCGGTAGCGGGACCGGCCTTCCGGTTCCCCCGCGGAGCAGTGTTCACGGCTGGGACGCTAGCTCGCTGGGAGAGCATGGCACCGTCGACCTCCCCCCGAGCCGCGGCCGCTGCCTGCGACGACGCCCATCCGCTGGCGGGCTTCCGGGCCCGCTCCACCGGGACCGGCGACGACGGTCCGGACCGGCTGCTGGCCGCGGCGCTCGACGAGCAGGGGGCCTACCGCTCTCCGGCGCGCTGGCCGACTTGGCGGCGGTGACCCGGCCGGCCCGCGGGGCAGGGTGCGCTGCTCCGGTGGGACCTCAGCCACGCCGCCGGCGCGGTGCTGGCGAATCCACGCGGCCGGCGCGAGCAACGGCGGCAGCCGATCTGGGGCTGGTCCGGCCAGCGGGACCGGTTCGCGCTGGCTGCCGCGTACGACCCGGCGGACGGCGTGGACCGGTTCGCGCGGTGGGCACGCCCCCGGTGCTGGCCATGGCCGCGGTGGCGGTCGGCGCCCGGCTGGTCACCGAGGCAGGCATCGGCCGGCTGGCCGCCGAGGACAGGCGCTGAGCGGCCTGCTCGTGGCGCCGGCCGACGCGTGGCTGAGCGGGCACGGAGCGGCCGCCGCGTCCCCGCGGTTCGTCGACGTGCGGGACGCCATGGACCGGCCGCGCACCGTGCTCGCCGAGGCGGGCGCACCGGTCCGGGGCAGGAGGTCCTCCCGCTAAGCGCTGACGGACTCGGTCATGCCCAGCCAGGTGTACCACCGCGGGTCGACGGTCCGGTGCCCGAGCAGCCGCCAGGCGGCGCCGCTGGGCGCGCCCGGCTGGTTCGGCAGCGACCAACCGATCTCGGCGAGGAAGCGGTCGGCCTTGGCGTGGTTGCAGCGCCGGCAGGCGGCGACGACGTTGTCCCAGGTGTGCGTGCCACCGCGGCTGCGCGGCACGACGTGGTCGATGCTGGTCGCCGAACCGCCGCAGTAGACGCAGGTCTGCCCGTCGCGGGTGAACACCGCCCGCCGGGACAGCGGCACCTGCACCGGGTAGGGCACCCGCACGTACCGGGTCAGCCGTACGACGATGGGCACCGGCAGGGTGACCCGTTCGGCGTGCACCTCGTCGTCGGTGACGTCGACGGCCTCGGCCTTCGCACCGAGCACGAGCACGATCGCCCGGCGGCTGGAGACCACGCACAACGGCTCGTAGGTGGCGTTGAGGAGCAGGGTCGCGCCGGTGGTCACGGCGGCCGGGGCAGGCGCGCGCGGACCGGCGTGGGGGTCGTGGCGCGAGCCCGGATGGCCCGTCGTCGACGACCCGAGTCTGGTGATCGACACGGGACACCTCCGAGTGCCCGGGGCCGCCTGGTGGCTCCAAGTACCCGCGGGCAGCCCCATCCTGCACTGGAACGCCACCTCGCGGCACGGCGAATCGTCAGACGCCCTGGTTACGGTCGGTCCGTGCACCTTCCCCCCGCGCCCCGCCTCGACCTGGTCGAGGACCTGCACGGCACCCCCGTCGCCGACCCCTACCGTTGGCTGGAGGCCGCCGCCGACCCGCGCACCGTCGAGTGGGCGGCCGGTCAGGACGCCGTGGCCGCCGAGCTGCTCGCGGCGCTGCCCGGCCGCTCAGCGTTCACCGACCGGCTCACCGCCCTCGTGCACGCCGGCGCGGTCGGAGTGCCGGTGTGGCGGGCGGGCCGGGCCTTCTCCACCCGCCGTGACCCCGGTCAGGAGCACGCGGTCCTCCGGGTCCGCGAGCCCGACGGCACCCAGCGCGTGCTGGTCGACCCGATGGCCCTCGACCCGGCCGGGACGACGACGCTGGACGCGTGGTCGCCGTCGTGGGACGGCGACCGGCTGGCCTACCAGCTGTCCACCGGCGGGGACGAGGAGTCCCGGCTGGTCGTGCTGGACGTCGCCACCGGTGACCTGCTCGACGGCCCGGTCGACCGCTGCCGCTACTCCCCCGTCGCCTGGCTGCCCGGTGGGCGGGAGCTGTTCTACGTCCGCCGGCTGGCGCCGGAGCTGGTGCCGGCCGGGGAGGAGCAGTTCCACCGCCGGGTCTGGCGTCACCGGGTGGGCGCCGATCCCGGCACCGACGTGCTGGTGCACGGCGAGGGCAGCGACCCGGCCACCTACTTCGGGGCGCGTACCAGCGCCGACGGTCGCTGGCTGGTGGTGTCGGCCTCCATCGGCACGGCCCCGCGGGACGACGTGTGGCTGGCCGACCTGGCCGGGGACGGCGTGCTGCGGGAGCTGCAGGTCGGCGTCGACGCGCAGACCTCGGCGTGGGTCGCCCGCGACGGCAGGCTGTGGCTGCACAGCGACCGGGACGCACCGCGCGGCCGGCTGGCGGTCGCGGACCCGGCCGACCCGGCGAGCTGGGCGCCGGCGGCGTGGCGGGAGGTCGTGCCCGAGCAGCCTGACGGAGTGCTGTCCGACGTCGCCCTGGTCGACGGCCCCGACGGCGCCCTGCAGGTGCTGGCCGTGCACGCCGTGGACGCGACCGACCGGCTGTCGGTCTGGGACGCGGCCTCCGGCAGCGCCCGACCCGCCCCGCTGGCGCAGGTCACCGGCCTGCGACCGGGCAGTGTGTCCGCCGTCAGCGCGCCACCTGAGGGCGGCAGCACCGCCTGGGTCGGCTACACCGACTACGCCACGCCGCCCTCGGTGCTGCGGTGGGACGCCGCCCGCCCCGCCGCACTGGCCGACTGGGAGCGCGCACCCGTCCCCGGCGAGGTGCCCGCCGTGCAGGTGGTGGAGACGCACGCGACCTCCGCCGACGGGACACCGGTGCACCTGTTCGTGCTGTCGGGGACCGGCACGCCCGACGTCGCCCGCCCGACGGTGCTCTACGGCTACGGCGGCTTCAACGTCTCCCTCACCCCCGGCTACACCGCACAGGCGCTCAGCTGGGTCGCTGCCGGCGGCGTGTGGGTGGTGGCCAACCTGCGCGGCGGCTCCGAGCACGGCGAGCAGTGGCACCGCGCCGGGATGCGCGAGCACAAGCAGAACGTCTTCGACGACTTCGCCTGCGTGGCCGACGCCCTCGTCGAGCAGGGCTGGACCTCGCCGGAGCGGCTCGGCATCTACGGCGGCAGCAACGGCGGCCTGCTCGTCGGTGCGGCGCTCACCCAGCGACCGTCCGCGTAC
>JAOPWO010000063.1 GCA_025965635.1 Modestobacter sp.
GGCCGCCGGCGCCTGCTCGCGCAACGCCGCGGCGCTGTTCGTCCCCTGCCACCGGGTGCTGGCCACCGGCGGCGGGCTCGGCGGCTTCCGTTGGGGGACCCCGGTCAAGCGCTGGCTGCTCGACCACGAGGCCGAGCACGCCCCCGTCCCCGTCGAGGCGTAGGGCGCCGGAGTGGCCTGAGCGGTTTCGTCGGACCCCTGGGGCACCCTGCCGGACATGGACGCCGCTTCCCTGCTCCTCGGGCTCCTCCTCGGTGCGTTGCTGGCCACCGCCGTCACCCTCGGGCTGGTGGCGCTGACCGGCCGCCGCCGTCCCCAGATCGATGCGCTCGAGCCGGTCCACGAGTCGCTCGACCACCTGCACCGCGTGCTGGCCGGGATCGAGCGCGACCGGGCCACCGCCCACGGCGAGCTGCGGGAGCAGGTCGGCACCGTCGGGGAGACCTCGGCGTTGCTGCGCCAGGAGACGGCGGCGTTGGTCACCGCGCTGCGCACCCCGCACGTGCGCGGACGGTGGGGGGAGGTGCAGCTGCGCCGGGTGGTCGAGGTCGCCGGCCTGGTCGAGCACTGCGACTTCGTCGAGCAGCCCAGCGGCACGACGGCCGACGGCGCGCGGGTGCGCCCCGACCTGGTGGTCACGCTGTCCGACGGCCGGCAGGTGATCGTCGACGCCAAGGTGCCCTTCGCCGGCTACATCGAGGCGGTGCAGGCCACCGACCAGGCCGTGCGCGCCCAGCGGATCGCCGAGCACGCCCGTCAGCTGCGGACCCACGTCGACGTGCTGGCCGCCCGCCACTACCCCACCGCGTTCGGGTCGGCCGCGCCGTTCACCGTGCTGTTCGTGCCCTCCGACGGGTTCCTCATCACCGCGCTGGAGGCCGAGCCCGCGCTGCTCGAGCACGGGTTCGCCCGCGACGTGATCATCGCCACCCCGAGCACGCTGCTGGCCCTGTTGCGCACCGTCGCCTACTCCTGGCGGCAGGAGCGCCTGGCCCAGGACGCCGCGGCCGTGCTCGAGGTGGGGCGCACGCTGCACGCCCGGCTGGCCACCCTCTCCGGACACCTCACCCGGCTCGGCTCGGCCCTGGGCTCGGCGGTCGGCCGGTTCAACGACACGGTCGGGTCCTACGAGAGCTCGGTGCTGGTGGCGGCCCGCCGGTTCGACAGCCTCGGCGTCGCCGAGTCACCGGTCCCCACGCCGGCCGCCGCCGAGGTCACCGTCCGGACGCTGCGGTCGGTGCCCGACGAGCCGGTCCTGCCCGGTCTGCTGCCCGCCGTCCCCGCCCGCCGCGCCGACCCCGCGGACGGCCGGTACACCGGTGACCAGGTCGAGCCGGGGCGGGACGGCGCCACCGGCTGACCCGGCGGACCGCTCACCACCTACCCGTGTGGTGCGCCCGCGCACCGGCGTGCTCCCTGGGACAGGTGGGGCTCACCGCCACACATTGCGCCACCAGTCGGCGCCGACACCGGCGAGTTCTGTCCCACCACTCCCGGCAGCGACAGCGTCTACTCGGACCGGGCCGTTACCGTGGTCCGAACGGCGGCGAGTCGCGACTCCCCGCCGTCGACGAGGAGGTGCACCATCGCTCCGAGTACTGCTGTCGATGCTGGGCGGGAGGACGCCATGCGCGCAGAGCGCAGCGATGCCGGCTCGGCTCAGAGCCGCGGCTACCCGTCCCCCCGGGCGGGAGGCAGCGCACCGCGCAGCCGGCCGTCCGACCGGGACCGTCCGGCCGCGGGCCGCCGTGTCCCGCCCCCGGCCGTCCGCAACGAGCGCGACGACGACTGGGGCTACGACAAGCAGCGCCCCGACAGCCGGCGCCCCCCGACCCCGGAGCGCGTTCCCGAGCGGGCCCCGGACCGTCGTCCTGCCGCGCCCGCCGGCGCACCGCGGGTCGATCGCGCCGCTGCACCGGCCAGCCGCGAGGTGCCCTCGGGTCCGTGGTTGCGCGGGTCCGTCGTCGTCCTGGGCATGTTCCTGGTGACCCTCGCGGCCGCCGCCGTGGACTCCTACATGGGAGTCGGGCTGGGCATCATCACGCTGATCGCCTTGCTGCTGTCCTCCGCGGCGGCCTGCCTGCTGGTCCGGCGGCGTGACCTGTTCAGCGTGGTCGTCGCCCCGCCGCTGGTGTTCCTCGGCGTGGTGGTGGTCAACATCGTCCTGGCCCCGTCGGTGACCTTCAGCCTGCCGACCATCGCCACCCTGCTGATCCGCGGCTTCCCGGCCATGGGGCTCGCGGTCGGCGTCGCGTTCCTGCTCTCCATCGGCCGGCTCATCGCCCGTCGCTGACCGGCCGAGCGCGCGGAACCTCGCGCCTGCTCGGGCGGACCAGCGGAACGCTCGGCGCAGCCGGATCGGAGCACCCGACCCGGCGCAGCCGGGTCGGGTGCTCCGGACGCTACGAGTTGTCGACCACCTGCAGCGCGATGCGCTGCTGCTTGAGCTCGTGCGGGAGTGCGAACACCAGGCGCTCCTCGGCGGCCTTCACCGTCTCCACGTCCGGGTAGCCCCGGGCCGCCAGCCAGTCGAGGACCTCGGACACCAGGATCTCCGGCACGGACGCGCCACTGGTGACCCCGACCGTCCCGACACCCGCCAGCCACGCCTCGTCGATCTCGCTGGCGAAGTCGACCAGGTGCGAGTCGCGGGCGCCGGCCTCCAGCGCCACCTCGACCAGCCGCACGGAGTTCGACGAGTTGGTCGACCCCACCACCAGCACCAGGTCGCAGTCGCCGGCCATCTGCTTGACGGCCTGCTGCCGGTTCTGGGTGGCGTAGCAGATGTCGTCGCTCGGTGGCGCCTGCAGCGCGGGGAAGCGGCCCTTGAGCGCGTCGACGGTGGCCAGCGTCTCGTCCACGGACAGCGTGGTCTGGGAGAGCCAGACGACCTTCTCCGGGTCACGGACCTGCACGTTCGCCACGTCCTCCGCGCCGTCGACGAGCTGGATGTGCTGGGGCGCCTCACCCGAGGTGCCCTCGACCTCCTCGTGGCCGCGGTGGCCGATGAGCAGGATGTCGAAGTCGTCCTTGGCGAAGCGCTTGGCCTCCTGGTGCACCTTGCTCACCAGCGGGCAGGTGGCGTCGATCGTCGTCAGCGAGCGCTGCTGCGCCTCGGCCTTGACCGCCGGGGAGACGCCGTGCGCGCTGAACACGACGACCGCGCCCTCGGGGACCTCGTCGGTCTCCTCGACGAAGACCGCGCCGCGACGCTCCAGGGTGGCGACGACGTGCTTGTTGTGGACGATCTGCTTGCGCACGTAGACCGGCGCACCGTGGATCTCCAGGGCGCGCTCCACGGCCACGACCGCACGGTCCACGCCGGCGCAGTAGCCCCGGGGGTCGGCGAGCAGGACGCGTCCGCGGGGTTCAGCCATGACCCCATGGTATGTGGGCGGGGCCAGCGGGCGGTCGGACGGGACGAGGGCCACTGTCGCCGGCCGCAGGCCCCCGTTCGGGTGGCTCCGGCCGCTCGCCGGACCGGTCGGGCTGCCAGGCGGAGCGGCGTGCGGCACGCTGGGGGCATGGCTCGAGAGATCCCCGAGGCCGTCCGCGCTGCCGCCGGACTGGTCGCCACCGTGCTCGATGAGGCCCGCAAGCTCCCCGGGGAGCTCCCGCACCTACCGGTGCGCCTGCTCGGACTGGCGATGCAGGGCTCCCTGCGGCTGCAGCAGCAGTACTCCGGGCTGGTGGCCCGCGGCGACGAGGTGTTCACCGGGCTGTGGGGCGACGCCGAGCCCGGCCTGGCCACCTTCGACGAGGACCTGCCGGAGCCCGCGCCGCCGACCGCCAACCGCAGCTCGCCCTTCGACCGGGCCCCCGCGCCCGAGGCGGCGCCGGTCGAGGACATCGTGACCGTGGCCGACGTCGGCGACGTGACCGGCGACCCGGCGGACCTCACAGTCGAGCTGACCGACGAGATCGCCGACCTGTCCGGGACGAGCGAGCTCGCCGACATCGCCGACCTCGCCGCGGCCGCCGCCGAGGACGCCGCCGAGGACGCCGGCCGGGGTGCCGAGGACGGCGAGCCGCTGGCCGACGTCCTGGCCTTCGAGACGATCGCCGGGAACGGCGACGAGATCACCGACGCGCAGGCCGCCGCGCTCCCGGCGGACCCGCCGGCCGACGTCGTGACCAAGGCCGTGGACGAGCTCGCCGAGGAGGTCGACGCCGAGCTGGCCGTCGAGCTGCCGGAGTCGGTCTCCGACGAGGCCGCCGACGACCTGGCCGCCGACACGGTGGCCACCGCGGCCGACGCCGAGGTCGCCGCCGACTCGGCCACGGACGAGTCCGTGGACGGCGCGCCCGGCAGCGTCCCGGACGGGTCGACCGTGCGCGACCTCGGTCTGCTGGGCACCGCCGACGCGACCGGCCCGGATGTCGAGATCCCCGACCTCGGCCTGGAGGACACCGGACCGGCCGCCGACGCGGCACCCACCGCCCCGGTCCCGGGCTACGACGGGTTCAGCATCCCGGCGCTGCGCGGGCACCTGCGCGGCTACACCGCGGAGACGGTCGCCGACCTGCTCGACTACGAGCGCGCCCACCAGGCACGGCCGCCGTACGTGACGCTGCTGCAGAACCGGCTGGAGAAGCTCAGCGCCGACCGAGGCTGACGAAGGACCTCGTGCCCCCCACCGCTCGCCGGCCCGCGACGGGGCCCCGCACGAGGACCATCAGCCCGACCCGAGCGCGCGCAGCGCTCGTGACACCCTCGACGGGTGACCAGTCCGTCCTCTCCCGAGTCGCCGTGGCCGGTGCGCACGGTGGCCCGCAAGGTCGCCGAGTGGATCGGCCGGCTCGGCGAGGTCTGGGTGGAGGGGCAGGTGGCCCAGCTGTCCCGGCGGGGCAACGCGGCCACCGTCTTCCTCACCCTCCGCGACCCGGCGGCCGACCTCTCGGTGCCGGTCACCTGCCACCGCGACGTCGCCGACCGGCCCGGGCTGGAGCTGGCCGAGGGCGCTCGCGTCATCGTGCGGGCCCGGCCCGACTACTACGTGGCCCGCGGCTCGTTCTCGTTGCGGGCCACCGAGATCCGGGCCGTCGGCCTCGGTGAGCTGCTCGCCCGGATCGAGCGGATCCGCCGGCTGCTGGCCGCCGAGGGCCTGTTCGACGCCGTCCGCAAGCGACCGCTGCCCTTCGCCCCCGCGGTGGTGGGCGTCATCACCGGCCGGGACAGTGCCGCCGAGCGCGACGTCCTGGTCACCGCCCGGCGGCGCTGGCCGGCCGTGCGCTTCGCGGTGCACAACTGCGCCGTGCAGGGCCCGACCGCGGCCGCCGGGGTGATCGACGGACTGCGGGAGCTGGACGCCGACCCGACCGTCGAGGTGATCGTCATCGCCCGCGGCGGCGGCTCGGTGGAGGACCTGCTGCCCTTCTCCGACGAGGGCCTGGTCCGGGCGATCGCCGCCACCCGCACCCCCGTGGTCACCGCGGTGGGCCACGAGACCGACACGACGCTGGTCGACCACGTCGCCGACGTCCGCGCGGCCACGCCCACCGACGCCGCGCACCGCGTCGTCCCGGAGATCGGCGAGCAGCGCCGGCTGGTGGACGGGTTGCGGGCCCGGGCCCGGGCGCTGGTCACCGGGCAGCTCGAGCAGCAGGAACGCTGGCTGGAGTCGGTCCGCAGCCGGCCGGTGCTGGCCGAGCCCGGACGGCTGCTGGCCGGCCGGGCCGACGACGTCGCCGC
>JAOPWO010000077.1 GCA_025965635.1 Modestobacter sp.
CGGCCCCTCTGCAGGGTCCCGCCGCGGACGGGCGAGCCGGGGGCGGGTGAAGGACCCCGCGCGCCCCACGCCGCACCGCGGGGCCCTGCGCGAGGGCCGCGGTCAGGCCGGGGTGGGCACCCCGGGCTCGCGCTCGGGGAACGCCGGGAGCGACCTCGGCAGCCATGCCGGCCGGGCCTCCTCGAACGCCGCGATGTCGTCCAGGTGCCGCTCGGTGAGCCCGACGTCGTCGAGGCCCTCGAGCAGCCGCCAGCGGGTGTAGTCGTCGATGTCGAACGGCACCATGACCGTGTCGTACGTGACCTGCTTGGCGCGCAGGTCGACGGTCACCTCGGTCGTCGGGTCGGCTTCGATCGTGGCCCACAGCGCCTCGACGGCGGGCTGCGGGAGCATCACGGTCAGCAGGCCGGACTTGGTCGAGTTGTTGCGGAAGATGTCGGCGAACCGGGAGCTGATCACGACCCGGAAGCCACCGTCGAGCAGCGCCCAGCAGGCGTGCTCGCGGGAGGAGCCGGTGCCGAAGTCCGGGCCGGCCACCAGCACCGACGCGTCCGCGTACTGCGGCTGGTTGAGCACGAAGTCCGGCTCGTTGGTGCGCCAGGCGTTGAACAGCCCGTCCTCGAAGCCTGAGCGGGTGATCCGCTTGAGGTACTCGGCCGGGATGATCTGGTCGGTGTCGACGTTGGTGCGGCGCAGCGGGGCGGCGCTGCCGGTGTGGATGGTGAAGGCGTCCATGTCGGGGCTCCTGTCTCTCAGACGCCGGCGACGGCGGGGACGTCGGGCAGGTCGGCCGGGGCGGTGAGCTTCCCGGTCAGCGCGGTCGCGGCAGCGACGGCCGGGGACACCAGGTGCGTGCGCCCACCCTTGCCCTGCCGGCCCTGGAAGTTGCGGTTGCTGGTCGAGGCCGACCGCTCCCCCGGCTGCAGCTGGTCGGGGTTCATGCCCAGGCACATGGAGCAGCCCGCGCCGCGCCACTCGGCGCCGGCCTCGGTGAACACCCGGTCCAGCCCTTCGGCCTCGGCCTGCAGCTTGACCTGCACCGAGCCGGGGACGACGAGCATCCGGGTGGCGGCGTCCACCTTCTTGCCCTTGAGCACGGCCGCGGCGACCCGGAGGTCCTCGATCCGGCCGTTCGTGCACGACCCCAGGAAGACGGTGTCGACGCCGATGTCACGCAGCGGCGTGCCGGCGGCCAGGCCCATGTAGGCCAGCGCGGACTCCGCGGCCCGGCGGTCGCCCTCGTCGGCGAACTGCGCCGGGTCGGGGACGACGCCGTCGATCGGCAGCCCCTGACCCGGGTTGGTGCCCCAGGTGACGTAGGGCGTCAGCGACGCGGCGTCGATGTGCACCTCGCGGTCGAACACGGCGTCCGGGTCGGTGCGCAACGTCGACCAGTGCGCCACCGCGGCGTCCCAGTCCTCGCCCTGAGGGGCGTGCGGGCGCCCTTGCAGGAAGTCGAAGGTCGTCTGGTCGGGAGCGATCAGGCCGGCGCGGGCACCGGCCTCGATCGACATGTTGCAGATCGTCATCCGGGCCTCCATCGACAGCGCCTCGATGGCGCTGCCGCGGTACTCGATGACGTGGCCCTGCCCGCCGCCGGTGCCGATCTGGGCGATCACGGCGAGGATGACGTCCTTCGCCGAGACCCCCGCGGGCAGCTCGCCGTCGATGGTGACCGCCATCTGCCTGGCCGGCAGCTGCGGCAGCGTCTGGGTTGCCAGCACGTGCTCGACCTCGCTGGTGCCGATGCCGAAGGCCAGCGCACCGAAGGCGCCGTGGGTGGAGGTGTGGCTGTCGCCGCAGACGATGGTCATGCCGGGCTGGGTCAGGCCCAGCTGCGGCCCGATGACGTGCACGATGCCCTGGTCGCGGTCGCCCATGGGGGCCAGCCGGATCCCGAACTCGACGGCGTTGCGGCGCAGCGCATCGACCTGGGCGCGGGAGACCGGGTCGGCGATGGGGGCGAGGATGTCCAGCGTCGGGACGTTGTGGTCCTCGGTCGCCATGGTCAGGTCCGGCCGGCGCACGGTGCGCCCAGCAGCCCGCAGCCCGTCGAACGCCTGCGGGCTGGTGACCTCGTGCACGAGGTGCAGGTCGATGTAGAGCAGGTCGGGTTCGCCGGCGGTGCGCCGGACGACGTGCTGCTCGTACACCTTCTGCGCCAGGGTCTGACCCACGGCTGTACCTCCTCGAACGGGGCGACGTGGGCCGGCCGTGCTTGACCGTCTCACCCACTGGGATGCGAGTATTGCTGTGTGGGACAGCCTAACCCCGTCGCCGTGCTGGACAAAGCAGTGACCATCCTGCGGGCGGTGGCCGACGAACCGGCCAGCCTCGCCGACCTGGTCGCGCGTACCGGCCTGCCCCGGGCCACCGCGCACCGGCTGGCCACGGCCCTGGAGGGGCACCGTCTGCTCCGGCGCACCGCGAGCGGCGCCTGGAGCCCGGGGCCGGGGCTGGCCGAGCTCAACCGCGGCGGCAGCGACCTCGCCGAGGTGGCCGGACGGCACCTGCCGGCGCTGCGCGACACCAGCGGCGAGAGCGCCCAGTTCTACGTGCGGGACGGCGCGAGCCGGGTCTGCGTCGCCGCGGCCGAGCGTGCCAGCGGCCTGCGGGCCACGGTCCCGGTCGGGATCCGGCTGCCGCTGACCGCCGGCTCGGCGGCGCACGCGCTGCTGGCCCACGCGCCCGCCGACGAGGTGACGCCGCTGCTGCCCGCGGCCAGCTTCACCGCCCGCACCCTGCTCGACGTCCGGCGCCGCGGCTGGGCGCACAGCATCGCCGAGCGGGAGGCCGGGGTCGCCTCGGTCTCGGCCCCGGTGCGGGACGGCTCGGGCGGCGTCCTCGGGGCGGTGTCCATCTCCGGCCCGGTCGAGCGGCTGGGCCGGCGACCCAGCCCCGAGATGGTCTCCGCCGTCCTGGACGCCGCCGCCGCCATCTCCCGCGCCGCCCGGTGAGGCAGGAGGACCCCCGCTGCCCCCCACCACCCACCGGACCGGGCCGGGCGCCCGCAGCCGGGCCATCACGCCTTCGTGGTGTCCAGGCTGCCGTCGTCACCCGGGTGCCTCTGCTCGATGACGATCGGGCGCAGCCCCAGCCACGACGCGCAGACGAGGCGCCGACGATCATCGCGAGGCCCGCCCACAGGGTGGCGTTGACGCCCCCGGTCTTCGCCCGGTCCGCGTCGCTGTGGTCGACGACGCCCAGCACGGTCAGCGCGACGCCGTAGAGGCCGATCAGCCCGGCGATCACCACCCCGTCGACCCGGTGCAGGCCGATCAGGGTCAGCGGCACCACCGCCGCGGCGAGGACCGGGGATGTCCACAGCGGCCAGCCGAGCAGGGCGTTCACGGTGGGGGCGAGCACGTAGAGGTCGATGCCGGCGATGAGCACCTGCGCGAGCGAGCGCGAAGCCCAGCGCGTTGACCAGGTGGGCGCCGGTGCCGAAGCGGCGGCGCATGAACTCCGGCACGCTGCGGACCCTGGACCCGTATCTCGACCGCGCCGAGGTCGGCCGAGATGGAGGCCGGCCCGGTCACCCGGGCCGGCAGCGACCGGCCGGACGGGAAGAAGTCGAGGCTGTCGGACACCCGCCGACGGGCGGCGGAGCCGATGAGCATCACGACGGCGACGTAGGCGGCGACGAGCGCGTAGCCGATGAGGGACGCGTCGAGCCGGAGGGTGCCGTCCGCAGCGAGGACCCCCGGGGCTTCCCTCCAGGTCCACGGCGTCTGCGGGGCCCGGCCCGCGGCGCACCGGACCCGCCGCAGTCACGAAGCGCACGAGAGCCCCCGACCGGTGGTCGGGGGCTCTGCGCGGTGTAGCCCCGAAGGGATTCGAACCCTCGCTACCGCCGTGAGAGGGCGGCGTCCTGGGCCGCTAGACGACGGGGCCGGAACTCGTGTGCGGCGACGATGATGCCATGCCGCCGGCGGCCGCTCACCCGGGGGCGACGGCCGCGCCGGCCGCCGGGCGTCGAACTCGGAGACGGCGAGAGCCCCCGACCGGTGTGGTCGGGGGCTCTCGCGCGGTGTAGCCCCGAAGGGATTCGAACCCTCGCTACCGCCGTGAGAGGGCGGCGTCCTGGGCCGCTAGACGACGGGGCCAGGTCTTCGGTGGTGCGGTGCTGCTGTCGTGCCGGAGGAGATGTCGCTTCCTCGCTGGGGTACCAGGACTCGAACCTAGACTAACGGAACCAGAAACCGTCGGGCTGCCAATTACCCCATACCCCAAGGGTCTTCCAGCGCCTCCTGGCGCCGGGAAAGAACTCTACCCGA
>JAOPWO010000107.1 GCA_025965635.1 Modestobacter sp.
GGGCCAGGGCCACCGCGCCGGCCGGCGTGGCCAGGGCGCGGAGCTGCCGGACGGTCTCCGCGGCCTGCCCGGCGGAGCCGTCGTCGTCGTCCCGGAGTGCCACCGGGACAGCCTCGCGCACCCCGCCGGGGGAGGGCCGCCCGACCCGGTTGAGCGGCTGGCACTCAGGTGGGTAGAGTGCCAGATGACACAGGCCGGTACCTGACCCCCGCGACGGCAGGTCACCAGCCCCGTGCCACTCGCATCAGCACCACCTCAGAGCCCGTCGACACGAAGGGGGCGTCACATCGTGACGACCGCTCCCAAGGTCAACATCAAGCCGCTGGAAGACCGGGTCGTGGTCCAGGCCAACGAGGCCGAGACCACCACCGCCTCCGGTCTGGTCATCCCGGACACCGCCAAGGAGAAGCCGCAGGAGGGCACGGTCATCGCCGTGGGCCCCGGCCGCATCGACGACAACGGCAACCGCGTCCCGCTCGACGTCAACGTCGGCGACGTGGTCGTCTACTCGAAGTACGGCGGCACCGAGATCCGGTACGCCGGCGAGGACTACCTCGTCCTCTCCGCCCGCGACCTGCTCGCCGTCGTGGAGAAGTAGAAAGACCCCCTGCCCCACCCGCTCGCGAGCTCGCGAGCGGACCGGCACGGGGCCACTGCTGAACCAGCACGACACCGCCCCGGCGACCCGATCCACCGGGTCCCGGGGCGGTCGTCGTCTGCCCCCGCTCTGCTCCGCACCACCTGAGAGAGGTCTGGCATGGCCAAGATCATCCTGTTCGACGAGGACGCCCGCCGCGCCCTCGAGCGTGGCGTCGACAAGCTCGCCAACGCCGTCAAGGTCACCCTCGGCCCCCGCGGCCGGAACGTGGTCATCAACAAGAACTTCGGTGCACCCGTCATCACCAACGACGGTGTGACGATCGCCCGTGAGATCGAGCTCGAGGACCCGTACGAGAACCTCGGCGCCCAGTTCGCGAAGAACGTCGCCACCAAGACCAACGACGTCGCCGGTGACGGCACCACCACCGCCACGGTGCTGGCCCAGGCGCTGGTCCACGAGGGCCTGCGCAACGTCACCGCCGGCGCCAACCCGATGGCCCTGGGTCGTGGCATGCGCGCCGCCGTGGCGGCGGTCAGCGAGGCGCTGGACAAGGCGGCCATCCCGGTCACCGACCGGGCGTCGATCGCCGGCGTGGCCACCATCTCCGCCCAGGACGCCGAGGTCGGCGAGCTGATCGGCGAGGCGATGGAGCGGGTCGGCAAGGACGGCGTCATCACCGTGGAGGAGGCCAACACCTTCTCCACCGACCGCGACGTCACCGAGGGTGTGCAGTTCGACAAGGGCTACCTGTCGCCGTACTTCGTCACCGACTCCGAGTCGATGGAGGCCGTCCTCGAGGACGCCCTCGTGCTGCTGGTGCAGGGCAAGATCGCTGCGCTGGCCGACCTGCTGCCGCTGCTGGAGAAGGTCCTCGCCGGCGGCGCCCGGCCGCTGCTGATCGTGGCCGAGGACGTCGAGGGCGAGGCGCTGTCGACCCTGGTGGTCAACTCGATCCGCAAGACGATCAAGGTCGTCGCGGTCAAGTCGCCGTTCTTCGGTGACCGGCGCAAGGCGTTCATGACCGACCTCGCCGTCGTCACCGGTGGTCAGGTCGTCACCGAGGACGTCGGCCTGTCCCTGGACTCCGTCGGCCTCGAGGTGCTCGGCACCGCCCGGCGGGTCACCGTCACCAAGGACGCCACCACGGTCGTCGACGGCGGCGGCACCTCCGAGGGCATCGGCGACCGGGTCGCGCAGATCCGCCGCGAGATCGAGGACACCGACTCCGACTGGGACCGCGAGAAGCTGCAGGAGCGGCTGGCCAAGCTGGCCGGCGGCGTCGCGGTGATCCGGGTCGGGGCGGCCACCGAGGTCGAGATGAAGGAGAAGAAGCACCGGATCGAGGACGCCATCGCCGCCACCCGCGCCGCGGTGGAGGAGGGCGTCGTCCCCGGGGGCGGCTCCGCGCTGGTGCACGCCGCCACCGCCATCGACGACCTGACGCTGACCGGCGACGAGCTGATCGGTGCCCGGTCGGTGCGCAAGGCGATCGACTCCCCGCTGTCCCTCATCGCCGCCAACGCGGGCTTCGAGGGACCGGTCGTCGTCGGCCGGGTCCGCGAGCTGGGCATCGGGCAGGGCTTCAACGCCGCCACCGGTGAGTTCGGCGACCTGGCCGCCCAGGGCGTCATCGACCCGGTCAAGGTGACCAAGGCCGCCCTGACCCACGCGGCGTCGATCGCGGCGATGGTGCTGACCACCGACTCGGCGATCGTGGAGAAGCCTGCCGAGCAGGACAACTCGGCCGGGAACCACGGTCACTCGCACGGCGGGCACGGGCACAGCCACTGAGAGGAACCCCGCTCTCCTCTCCCCTCGCACGATCGGGGTGAGCCTCTGAGCGGGGCCGCCCGTCCGGCCGGGGACCTCCCCCGACCGGACGGGCACCGGGAACGCCGAGAGGGCCGGTCCGACAGATGTCGGCCCGGCCCTCTTCGGCATGTGCGGGTACAGGGTGCGACCCCGCCGTGCTAGACCCCCGCGGCGATGGCCGCCGGCTCGCTGGCGATGAGCCGGGTGCGCTCCTCCTCGCTCATACCGCCCCAGACCCCGTAGGGCTCCCGGACCGTCAGTGCGTGCTGGAGGCAGGCGTCGAGCACGGGACAGCGTCCGCAGACCGCCTTGGCGGCAGCCTGGCGTCGCGCGCGAGCCGGGCCGCGCTCACCGTCGGGGTGGAAGAACAGGGACGTGCTCTCGCCCCGGCAGGCGCCGTGCAGCTGCCAGTCCCATACCTCGGCAACGGGTGTGGGCAGTCGACGGATGTCGGCCATGGGACCTCCTCGGCTCGGGTGCACCCGGGGGTCTACCCGGTCACGAGCGATCGGGTGCCCGCAGCCGACCTGCCCCAAACCAACCTCTCCGCGCTCGTGTCGCGGGATGTGCGCAGATGTGCATCGGCGTACAGCCCTTAGCACGGCGCACCCCCCGTCCGTCACCCCCCGGAGTGAGAGCGCCTGTCTTCACCTGACCGAGTGGATCAAGGTGATCACAGGGAGTGCCGACCACCCCGGTGGGGACACCACCGGAGACCGGTGGACAGCTCCCCGGGGCGGGTGTCACCCGCCCCGACCACCCGGTCGGGCGACGCCCGGCCGGAATGTCGCCGCCTCCTCCCGGAGTCGGCGCGGACGGGAGCAACAGTGATCGAGGACAGGGTGCGGGCCAACGGCAGCAGCGCCGTCGTGTGGGTGTTCGACGAGCGGCGCCGGGTGCGCGACGACGTCGCCGGCCGGCTGCTCGCGCTGCCGTTCGTCGGCCGGGTCGAGGCGGTGGGCGACCCGGCGGCGCTGACCGCGCGGCTGGCGAACCGGCTGCCCGATGTCCTGCTGGTCGGGACCCAGCGGGCCACCGACAGCGGCCTGTCGGTCGCGACCCAGGTGCTGCGCGACCACCCCGGGCTCTCCGTGCTCATGCTCGGCGCCCCCGAGGACGCCGCCACCATCTCCGCCGCCATCGCCCTCGGCGCCCGGGGCTACCTGCGGTGGGACGCCAGCCCGCTGGAGCTCGGCCTCGGGCTCTCCCGAACCGGCCTGCGCCCCGAGCCGCAGCGGCCGATGGGCACCATGCCCCCCGCGCCGCGGTCGCCTCAGCACCTCTTCGCCCACGCCGGTGCCTCCGCCGGACCGATCGGTGGGGGAGGACCCTCCTGGAGTGGTGCCAGTCCGCTGGCCGGGCTGGCGCCCACCACGGTGCGCTCGACCGTGCCCGAGGTCGCCCACGTGGCGCTGTCGGCTCGGGAGATGCAGGTGCTCACCGGCATGAGCCAGGGGAAGAGCAACGCCCAGATCGGCCGGGAGCTCTACCTGTCCGAGGACACCATCAAGACCCACGCCCGGCGGCTGTTCCGCAAGCTCGGCGTCAAGGACCGTGCCGAGGCGGTCGCCACCGGATTCCGCCGCGGCATGATGGTGTGAGCTCAGCTCGACCCTGAGCCGCCGTACCGACCGGTGAGCCGCGCAGCGGAGTGGCTCGACGGTCGGCGGGGGTGGCTCCACCCGGCCCCGTGCGCACGGGCAGGTGTCGTCCAGGCGATGACGGCCCGGAGCTCCGTCCGGCTGGTCGAGGACGACCTCGGACGGGCCGGTCGCCGGTGGAGGCCCGCGGCCGCCGGGAACTCGTCGTCCCGGGGCCGGTGGACCGGTCGGTCCGCGCAGGTGGCCCGGGCCCGAGGTCCTTATTCGTCCCGCGCGTCCCGCGCGTGCCGCCCCGCCGTGCCGTGGCGGCCGCTGGGCTCCTCGCGCTCCGCCAGCGCGGCCACCCCGTCGGCGTAGCCACTGGCGTAGTCCCAGCTGACGTAGTCGTCGGGGTCGGGATCGAACGGCGGCTCGTGCCGGCCGGTCTGCCCCTCGTCGAGCAACTGCCGCAGGTTCGCCTGCATCAGCGCCCAGTCGACGTGGTGTTCCTCGTCGCAGTCCGGGCAGTCGACGACGATGCCCTTCACCCCGGTGGGCTCGAGCAGGGTCCGGAACACCTCGAGCTCGGCCAGGTCGTCGAGCACCCCGGCGCGCTCCTCGATGGTCAGCGGAGGCTGCCCCGACCGGTCGTCGGCCCCGAACTCGGGGTCCGGACCGAATGCGTCGTTCCACGCGTCCACGCGTCCTCCTCGCCAGCACGTGCCGGTTCCGTTGCGCTGCTGGTCGCGCCAGCAGGTGGACGTGCACGCCCGCCCACCGGACAACGGTAACGGGGCGGAGGTGTGGTGGGGGCCTCCGCCTACCATCAGGTGGGTCCCCGTGCGCCCTCCCGGCGCTCCCCCCATCATCTTGAGAGGGTGGCGGCACGCATGCAGCCCGACGAGCGCATCACCGAACTCCCCGCGAAGTTCGCCCCACTGGGCCTCACGTACGACGACGTCCTGCTCATCCCCGGGGCCTCGGACGTCGTCCCGGCCGAGGTCGACACCAGCAGCCGGCTGACCCGCGGGATCAGGCTGGCCATCCCGCTGGTCTCCTCCGCGATGGACACCGTCACCGAGTCGCGGATGGCGATCGCCATGGCACGCGCCGGGGGTGTCGGCGTGCTGCACCGCAACCTCTCGGCCGAGGACCAGGCCGGCCAGGTCGACCTGGTCAAGCGGTCCGAGGCCGGCATGGTCACCAACCCGGTGACCTGCTCGCCGGACAACACCCTGGCCGAAGTCGACGCGCTGTCGGCGCGCTACCGGATCTCCGGCGCCCCGGTCACCGACGCCGACGGCGTGCTCGTGGGCATCATCACCAACCGGGACATGCGCTTCGAGAGCGACCAGACCCGGCTCGTCCGCGACGTGATGACGGCGATGCCGCTGGTCACCGCCCGGGTCGGGGTCGACCCGGAGGCCGCGCTCGCGCTGCTCCGCCAGCACAAGATCGAGAAGCTCCCGCTGGTCGACGACGCCGGTCGGCTGCGCGGCCTGATCACCGTCAAGGACTACGTCAAGCGCGACCAGTTCCCGAACGCCACGAAGGACGCCGACGGCCGGCTGCTCGTCGGTGCCGCACTCGGCGTGGGCGAGGACGCCTACAAGCGGGCCGGGCTGCTGGTCGACGCCGGCGTCGACGTCCTCGTCGTGGACACCGCGCACGGGCACCAGCGCGCCGTGCTCGACATGGTCGCCCGGGTCAAGGCCGACTTCGCCGTCCAGGTCATCGGCGGCAACGTGGCCACCCGGGCCGGCGCGCAGGCGCTGGTCGACGCCGGGGTCGACGCGGTCAAGGTCGGCGTGGGGCCCGGCTCCATCTGCACCACCCGGGTGGTCGCCGGCGTCGGCGTCCCGCAGGTCACCGCGATCTACGAGGCGAGCCTCGCGGCCCGACCGGCAGGGGTGCCGGTCATCGGCGACGGTGGCCTGCAGTACTCCGGCGACATCGCCAAGGCCCTGGTCGCCGGCGCGGACACCGTGATGATCGGCGGGCTGTTCGCGGGTGTGGAGGAGGCCCCTGGCGAGCTGGTCTTCACCAACGGCAAGCAGTACAAGTCCTACCGCGGCATGGGCTCGCTGGGCGCGATGCAGAAGCGCGGCGGCAGCCAGTCCTTCAGCCGGGACCGGTACTTCGCCGACGACGTCCTCTCCGACGACAAGCTCGTCCCCGAGGGCATCGAGGGGCAGGTGCCCTACCGCGGGCCGCTGGCCGGCGTCGCCCACCAGCTGGTGGGTGGATTGCGCGCCTCGATGGGCTACGCCGGTGCGGCCACCATCGCCGACCTGCAGGAACGTGGCCAGCTCACCCGGATCACCTCCGCCGGGCTCACCGAGAGCCACCCGCACGACATCCAGATGACCAACGAAGCTCCCAACTACCGGGCCCGGTGACGTAGATGCCCGTACGCGACAACGTGGAGATCGGCCTCAACCGGTTCGCCCGCCGTGGGTACGACCTGGACGAGGTCTCCCTCGTGCCCAGCCGCCGCACCCGGGATGTCGACGACGTCTCCACGGCCTGGCAGATCGACGCCTTCCGGTTCGACATCCCGCTGATCACCAGCCCCAGTGACGCGGTGGTCAGCCCGGCCACCGCCATCGCGGTCGCTCGCGCCGGCGGCCTCGGGGTGCTCAACGCCGAGGGGCTGTGGACCCGCTACGACGACCCCACCGAGGTCTACCGCCAGCTGCGCGCGGCGTCCTCGGCCGAGGCCGGACCGCCGACCGCGCTGCTCCAGCAGGTCTACGCCGAGCCGGTGAAGCCCGACCTGGTCGCCGCCCGGGTCAAGGAGCTGCACGACTCCGGCGTCACCACCGCCGTCCGGATCTCCCCGCAGCACACGGTGGCCCTCGCCCCCGCCGTCCTCTCGGCCGGGATCGACCTGCTGGTCATCCAGGGCACGACCGTGTCGGCCGAGCACGTCACCACCTCCGGTGAGGCGCTCAACCTCAAGGAGTTCATCGCCGACCTCGACGTCCCGGTCATCGTCGGCGGCGCCGCCGACTACCAGACCGCGCTGCACCTGATGCGCACCGGCGCGGCCGGCGTCATCGTCGGAATCGGTGCGGACAGCTGGTCCACCGCCGACTCCGTGATGGGCATCCGCGTGCCGCTGGCCAGCGCCATCGTCGACGCCGCCGCGGCCCGCCGCGACTACCTCGACGAGACCGGCGGCCGGTACGTGCACGTCATCGCCAACGGCCGGATCGAGACCAGTGGTGCGATCGCCCGCGCGCTGGCCTGCGGAGCCGACGCCGTGCAGATCGGCGAGCCGCTCCGGGTGGCCGAGGAGGCTCCCGGCGGCGGCGTCTGGTGGGACTCGGTGGCGGCGCACCCGCGGCTGCCCCGGGGTGGTGCCTCGGCGGCCGCCGAGCCGCGCGGCACGCTGGAGCAGGTGCTGCTCGGTCCGGCCGAGTCAGCCGACGGGCGCACCAACCTCTTCGGTGCGCTGCGCCGAACCATGGCCAAGACCGGCTACCGGGACCTCAAGGAGTTCCAGCGGGTCGACCTGGTCATCGGCGGGAACGGTGCGACGCCGGCCGGCGCCGGGCACCTGGTGGGCTGAGGTGGACTTCCCGACCGTGCTGGTCGTCGACTACGGCGCGCAGTAAGCCCAGCTGATCGCCCGCCGGATCCGCGAGGCCGGCGACTACTCCGAGATCGTCCCCGGCGACCTGCCCGTCGCCGAGGTGCTGGCGCGCAAGCCCGCGGCGATCGTGCTGTCCGGCGGACCGTCCAGCGTCTACGCCGAGGGGGCGCCGCAGATCGACTCGTCGTTGTTCGAGGCCGGCGTCCCTGCCTTCGGGATCTGCTACGGCTTCCAGGCCATGGCCGCCAGCCTCGGCGGCACGGTGGCCCGCACCGGCGACCGCGAGTACGGCGGCACCCCGCTGACCGTCACCACCGGTGGCCGGTTGTTCGGCTCGCTGCCGGTGGAGCAGTCGGTGTGGATGAGCCACGGGGACGCCGTCAGCGACGCGCCCCCCGGCTTCACCGTCACCGCGACCTCGACCGGAGCCCCGGTGGCCGCGTTCGAGGACGTCGACCGCAGGCTCGCCGGTGTCCAGTTCCATCCCGAGGTGCGGCACACCGCGCACGGTCAGACCGTGCTCGAGCACTTCCTGTTCGACATCGCCGGGCTCGAACCGAGCTGGACCATGGCCAACGTCGTCGACGAGCAGGTGGAGCGGATCCGCAGCCAGGTCGGCGACCGGCGGGCCCTGTGTGCGCTGTCCGGCGGGGTCGACTCCGCAGTTGCCGCCGCGCTCGTGCAGCGTGCGATCGGCGACCGTCTCACCTGCGTCTACGTCGACCACGGCCTGATGCGGGAGGGTGAGACCGAGCAGATCGAGCGCGATTTCGCCGCCGTCACCGGGGTCGACCTTCGCGTGGTCGACGCCCGCGAGCAGGTCCTCGGCGCGCTGGCCGGGGTCTCCGACCCCGAGGACAAGCGCAAGATCATCGGCCGGGAGTTCATCCGGGTCTTCGAGGCTGCAGAGCGGGAGGTCCTGGCCACACCGGGTCCGCTGGTCAAGTTCCTCGTGCAGGGCACGCTCTACCCCGACGTCGTCGAGTCCGGCGG
>JAOPWO010000224.1 GCA_025965635.1 Modestobacter sp.
CCGACGCGACGGTGACCAGCACGCCGGGCTCGCGCGCGGAGCGCAGCCGCTCGGCCGCCGTCAGCCAGTCCACGTCGGGCTCCTCACGTCTGGGTCAGCACGTCGCTCGCGTGCTCCGAGTGCGGCCGCACCGCCGGGGCACCGGCGTCCGGCTGGTCGGGCGGCAGCCCGGGCGCCCCCTCGCCGACGTGCGCCCCCTCGTCCCGTCGCGCCCGCTCCACGGCCCAGAAGACGGCCTCGGGTGTCGCCGGCGACGCCAGGTCCACGCTGGTGCCGGCCGGGCCGAACGCCGCCGCGGCCTGGCGCAGCGCCTCCCGGACGGAGAAGGCCAGCATCAGCGGCGGCTCACCGACCGCCTTCGAGCCGTAGACGGCCCCCTCCTCGGTCGCGTCCGCGAGCAGGGTGACGTTGAAGACCTCCGGCATCTCGGAGAAGCTCGGCAGCTTGTAGGTGCTGGCCGACGAGGTCGCGAGCCGGCCACGGGTGGCACCGTCGCCCTCGTCCCAGCGGAGGTCCTCGAGGGTCAGCCAGCCGGCGCCCTGCACGAAGCCGCCCTCGATCTGACCGATGTCGACCAGCGGCGAGAGCGTGTCGCCGACGTCGTGCACGATGTCGACCCGCCGAAGTCGGTAGGCACCGGTGAAGCCGTCGACCTCCACCTCGGCCGCGGCGACGCCGTAGGCGAAGTACTTGAACGGCTCCCCGCGCATCGCCGCGGAGTCCCAGTGCAGGCCCTCGGTGCGGTAGTAGCCGGCCGCCCACAGCTGGACGCGCTGGAAGTAGGCGAGCTGGACGACGTCGTCCCAGGCGACGGACTCGCCGGCGAAGGCGATGCTGCGCACCTGGCCGTCGGCGAACCGGACGTCCGCGGCGGCGACCCCGAGCCGCTCGGCGGCGACCTGCGCCAGGCGTCCGCGGATCTGGTCGCACGCGTTCTTGATGGCGCCGCCGTTGAGGTCGGCACCCGAGCTCGCGGCGGTCGCCGAGGTGTTCGGGACCTTGTCGGTGCGGGTGGGGGCCAGCCGGACCCGGTGCAGCGGGACGCCGAGGCCGGTCGCCGCCACCTGCAGCATCTTGGTGTGCAGGCCCTGCCCCATCTCGGTGCCGCCGTGGTTGATCAGCACCGACCCGTCCTTGTAGACGTGGACGAGGGCGCCGCCCTGGTTGAACGCGGTGAAGTTGAAGGAGATCCCGAACTTCACCGGCGTGATGGCCAGCCCGCGCTTGGCGTGCGGTGAGGCGGCGTTCGCGGCAGCGATCCGCTGCGTCCGGGCGGCGAAGTCGCTGGAGTCCAGGACCTGCTGCCAGGCGAGCGCCAGCCGTTCCGGGTGCCGCACGGGCTGGCCGTACGGGGTGGTCTGCCCCGCCGAGTAGAAGTTGCGGCGGCGCAGCGTGGCGGCGTCCTGGCCGAGCAGCGGTGCGCAGCGGCCCAGGACGTCCTCGATCACCAGCATCCCCTGCGGCCCGCCGAAGCCGCGGAAGGCCGTCTGGGAGGTCTTGTTGGTCCGGGCGATCCGGCCGTTGACCCGGACGTCGGGGATCCAGTAGGCGTTGTCGATGTGGCACAGCGCCCGGGCCAGCACCGGCTCGGACAGGTCGAGGCTCCAGCCCCCGTCGGAGGTCAGGGTGGCGTCCAGCGCCTGCAGGCAGCCGGCCTCGTCGAAGCCGACCCGCCAGCGGGCGTGGAACCCGTGGCGCTTGCCCGTCATCGTGATGTCCTGGGTGCGGTTCAGCCGCAGGCGCACCGGCCGCCCGGTGAGCGTGGCACCCAGCGCCGCGATCGCGGCCAGGCCGTGCGGCTGCATCTCCTTGCCGCCGAACCCGCCACCCATCCGCAGGCACTGCACCGTCACCTGGGAGTTGGACAGGCCCAGCACGTGGGCGACGATCTCCTGGGTCTCCGAGGGGTGCTGGGTGCTGCTCTGCACGAAGACCGTGCCGCCCTCGTCGACGTGCGCGAGCGCGCAGTGGGTCTCCAGGTAGAAGTGCTCCTGCCCGGCGAACTCGATCTCGCCGCTGAAGACGTGCGCCGAGGCGGCCAGGCCGGTCTCGACGTCCCCACGTTCCACGGTGGGTTGACCACCCTGGAAGCTCTCCGCCGCGATGGCGTCCTGCAGGGACACCAGCGACGGCAACGGCGCCAGGTCGACCTCGACCGCCGCCGCGCCGAGCCGGGCGGCCTCCAGCGTCTCGCCCAGGACCCAGCACACGGCGTGGCCGTAGAACATGACCTCGTCGGGGAACAGCGGCTCGTCGTGCTTGACCCCGGCGTCGTTCACGCCGGGGACGTCGGCGGCGGTGAGCACCCGGACCACGCCGGGCACCCGCAGGGCGGGCCCGGTGCGCAGGGCGGTGACCCGGGCGTGCGCGGACCGCGCCTGCACCGGCCAGGCGTGCAGGACGTCCTTGGTGCGCCCGACCAGGTCGTCGGTGTAGAGGGCGGTGCCGGTGACGTGCAGGGCCGCGCTCTCGTGCGGGACCGCCGTCCCGACGACGGGGGCGGCCGGCCGCTCGGACAGGGCGCTCATGCGCCGACCTCCTGCGGGGTCCGGTGCTTCGCTCCGGGGTCCTGCGCGTGGAACTTCAGCAGTGCTGAGCTCAACATGGCCGACCGGTAGGCCGCGCTGGCCCGGTGGTCGTCCAGCGGGGTGCCCTCGGTGGCCATCACCCGCGCTGCCGCGCGGACCGTCGCCCCGTCCCAGGGGCGGCCGGTCAGCTCGGCCTCGGTGGCCCGGGCCCGCACCGGCGTGGCGGCGACCCCGCCCAGGCCGATGCGCGCGGTGCGCACCACCCCGTCGACCACGTCGAGGCCGAAGCCGACCGCGACGCTGGAGATGTCGTCGAACCGGCGCTTGGCGATCTTGGTGAATCCCACCGTGCCGGGCTGCGGCAGCGGGATCCGGACCGCGCGGATCAGCTCGCCGGGCCGCCGGACGCTCTGCCGGTAGCCGGTGAAGTAGTCGGCCAGGAGGACCTCCCGCTCCCCCTCGGCGGAGGCCAGGACCACCGACGCGTCCAGGGCGAGCAGGGCGGGCGGGGTGTCTCCGATCGGGGAGCCGGTGCCCAGGTTGCCGCCGATCGTGGCCCCGTTGCGGATCAGCGGGGACGCGAACTGCGGGAACAGCTCGTCCAGCAGCGGCACCCGCCCGTCGAGCAGCTCGGCCACCTCGGTCAGGCTCAGCGCCGCGCCGATCTCGATCGACCCCGTGCCGACGACGAACGTGCGCAGCTCGGCCAGCCGGTCGACGGCCACGACGAGCGCGGCCCGGGCAGCCCGCAGGTTGACGTCGACACCCCAGTCGGTCGACCCCGCCACCAGCACCGCGCCGGGCTGCTCGGCCAGGAGGGCCAGCGTGGCCGGCAGGTCGGCCGGCCGGACGAACTCCGCGCCGTCGCCGGCCAGCCGGGTGCGGGGCACCGGGGGCGGCGGCTGCTCCCGCCGCGCGGCGAGCACGTCGTCGGCGGCGGGCTCGCCCAGCGCGAAGGCGGCGTCCCGGATCGGGCGGTAGCCGGTACACCGGCACAGGTTGCCGCTGAGCGCGTGCAGGTCGAAGCCGTTCGCGCCGTGCAGGTGGTCGGGGTCGGCGTCCCCGGCGACGGGTGCGGCCACCCGGTCGGGCCGGTAGTACTCCGCGGCCATGCTGCACACGAACCCGGGGGTGCAGTAGCCGCACTGCGAGCCGCCGCGCACCGCCATCTCCCGCTGCACGGGGTGCAGGTCGTCGGGGGTGCCCAGCCCCTCGGCGGTGACCAGTTCCTGCCCGTCCAGTGCGGCGATAGGCACCAGGCAGGCGTTCAGCGCCGTCCACCGCGTCGGGGCGGACAGCCCGGGGCGCGCCACCAGCACCGAGCAGGCGCCGCACTCACCTTCGGCGCAGCCCTCCTTCGCCCCGATCAGACCGCGGCCGCGGAGCCAGTCGAGCGCGGTGGTGTGCGCGGGGGCCCCGGCGAGGGCGGCCACCTGTCCGTTCACGGTGACTGACGGGGACTGCATCGGAGGTGCTCCTGTCGGACGTTCCGGATCGGCGGCGGGCGTCATGCTCCATGGTCGGTGTTGCGGCCGGATTGCGGTGGAACGGAATCGCTGGGTTCGTCGAGGGACAGATCTGCCGCATGGTGGTGGACCGCCCGGCGTGGGAGAGCACCCGGCCGGGTGCCTCCTCGCGGCCGCGGGGTCCCCCCGCCGGGTCATCGGCGTGAGCGCGGACGGCGGCGCCGCCGTGCGGGTCGCCCGTCGTCCCGTGGTCGGTGCGGGACCGTGGCACGCCACCTGCTCGGAGCGCTCGAGCTGGACGGACGGTTCCCGGTCGACGACGTGACCGGACGGGCCTGGCAGGAGGGCGCCGACGCCTTCCGATCCCTTCCCACGGCCCTTCGCGCCGACCGGTCCCGGCGCTCGTCTCCTGCGTGTCACCTCACGCCTCGCACCGGCCCCGACCGGCGCACGGTCAACAACTGACGAAGTGGACCAGTTCGTCTCGTTCCTCTTCGACTCGCGTGGCCGGGGGTAGCTCCCCTACCGTTCGTAACAGCACGGACGCGCACCGTCGTCATCGACGACTCGACAGCCGCGTCCCGGCGACCGCCACCGAGAGGAACCCCCCTTTGTCTCTTCCCCAGCGCTCCCCCGCTGCGACCCTCCCCCGCCAGGCCACGTACGGCCAGCGCCCCTACTCCCGCCCCGCCGCGCCGGGCGCCGTCCCGATGGTGCAGCGCCCGATGGGACAGCGCCCGACGGGACAGCGCCCGCTGGCCGTGCGCCCGGCGATGGAGCGGCCGGCTCCGCGCACTGCGGTGTCCTTCCTGACCGTGGCCGAGGTCGCGGCGATCATGCGGGTGTCGAAGATGACCGTGTACCGCCTCGTGCACGGCGGGGAGATGGCCGCCGTCCGCGTCGGCCGGTCGTTCCGGGTCCCGGAGCCGGCGGTGCGCGACTACCTGAGCGGCGCCCGCACCGACGTCGCCTGACGGTCCGACCCCGCGCGGGAGACCGGGCGGAGTCCGCTCCCAGCTCAGCGGGGACGCTACGACGGGTGCACGATGACGACCCATGAGGGTCGGGGAGATCGACGTCCATCCCATCGCCGACGGGACGTTCCGGGCCAGCCCCGGCTACTTCGGTGACCACGTCACCGCGCACGGCCACGAGAACTTCTTCAACCGGCACGGCCAGGCGTGGATGCCGATCGGCACGTTCCTCGTCCGGACCGGCTCTTCCGTGGTCCTGGTCGACACGGGCCTGGGGCCGGACCTGCACGACGACGGCCCGCGCAGGATGCTCGTCGGCGGGCAGCTGCCGGTCGGGCTGCGCGCCGCCGGCGTGCGCCCGGAGGACATCGACGTCGTCATCTGCACCCACCTGCACCTCGACCACTGCGGCTGGCTCTTCGACCTCGCCGGCCGGCCGGTCTTCCCCCGGGCCGACCTCTGGTTCGGCGCGGCCGACTGGCAGCACTTCGTGCTCGACCCGGACAGCCGGATGCTCGACCACATCCGGCACGGCATGCAGACCACGGACCCTGCACGCATCCACCTGGTCAGCGGTGACACCACCGTCGTCCCCGGCGTCGACGTGACCATGACCCCCGGGCACACCCCCGGCCACCTGTCGGTCATCGTGTCCTCCGGGGTGCAACGGGCACTGCTCCTCGGCGACGCGATCACCTGCCCCATCCAGCTGGACGAGCCCACCTGGCACGCCCTGGGCGACCTCGATCCCGAGCTCGCCGCCGAGGTCCGGGCCCGGCTGTTCCGTGAGCTCGAGGACGAGAACACCTACGGGGCCGGGGCTCACTTCCCCGAACTGCAGTTCGGCCGCGTCCTGGCCGGTGAGATGCGCCGGTGGATCGGCTGACCTCGGGCTGGACCTGATCGTCGATGGGGTGGGCATCACCTCCAGCGACGGACGGTCGCTGGGCGACCCGTCGTCCCCTCGACCTGCCCGCCGCCGCCACGTGACCCGGGCACTCTCGCACCTCCCCCGCGCGAGCCACCTGCGCTGCCGGCACCACCGGCACGACGCGGCAGCAGGCCGGGCGGTGGCGCGGGTGCCCGCGGACGGGGTCGGCGTCGCGCCGGCGATCCCGCCCCCCGGCGCCGCTGCTGGGTGCGGGGTCGCCTCCTGGCGTGGCTGGCCGACTCCCCGGTGGACCCCCCGGAGGCCCCGACCGGCGACACGCGACAGCTCAGATCTTGACCAGGTCAAGGAACGCCGTGACGATGGGGGCGTGCCGGACGCCGCAGAGCTCACGCGCGTGCTGCGCGCGGCCGGTCTGCGGGTCACCCGTCCCCGCCTGGCGGTGCTGGACGCCGTCCACGCGCAACCGCACGCCGACACCGAGACGGTGATCGTCGCCGCCCGCGCCGGCGTGGGCGCGGTGTCCCACCAGGCGGTGTACGACGTGCTGCGCACCCTCACCGACGCAGGGCTGGTGCGGCGCATCCAGCCCCAGGGCTCCGTCGCGCGCTACGAGGCCCGGGTCGGCGACGACCACCACCACCTGGTCTGCCGGTCCTGCGGCACCATCAGCGACGTCGACGGCGCCATCCAGGAGACCCCCTGCCTCGGTCCGCCCGGCGGCACTGGTTTCCTCGTCGACAGCGCCGAGGTCTTCTACTGGGGCCGATGCCGGTCCTGCGCGACGACCCCGCCCACCACTCCCGTCCCCGACCGGAATGCACCAGAGAGAGGCACGCAGTGGCAGTGAACGAGCAGGACAAGATCGAGACCGAGAGCACCAGCGAGAGCGAGAACCCGGCGATCCCCTCGCCGACCGTCCGCACCGACCAGCGCCCCCGCACCAACCGGGACTGGTGGCCGAACCAGGTCGACCTGCAGGTGCTGAACAAGCCTTCCAAGGACTCCGACCCGCTCGGCGACTTCGACTACCGGGCCGCGGTCGCGAAGCTGGACGTCGAGCAGGTCAAGCGGGACGTCGTCGAGGTCATGCGCACCTCGCAGGACTGGTGGCCGGCCGACTGGGGCCACTACGGCCCGCTGTTCATCCGCATGTCGTGGCACGCGGCCGGCACCTACCGCATGGCCGACGGCCGGGGCAGCGGCGTCACCGGCGCGCAGCGGTTCGCCCCGCTGAACAGCTGGCCGGACAACGCCAACCTGGACAAGGCCCGTCGCCTGCTGCTGCCGATCAAGCAGAAGTACGGTCGCTCCCTCTCCTGGGCCGACCTGCTCCTGCTCGCCGGCAACGTCGCACACGACGACATGGGCCTGAAGACCTTCGGCTTCGCGTTCGGTCGCGAGGACGCCTGGCAGCCCACGGAGGTCTTCTGGGGCCCGGAGGACACCTGGCTCGGCGACGAGCGCTACGGCGGCGACGACCCGCTCGACCTCGACGAGGGTCACCTCGCGGCGGTCACCATGGGCCTGATCTACGTCAACCCGGAAGGCCCGAAGGGCAACCCGGACCCGCTCGCCTCCGCCCACGACATCCGCGTGACCTTCAGCCGGATGGGGATGACCGACGAGGAGACCGTCGCGCTGATCGCCGGCGGGCACACCTTCGGCAAGACCCACGGCGCCGGCAACCCCGAGCTCGTCGGCCCGGAGCCCGAGGGCTGCCCGGTGCACGGCAACGGGCTGGGCTGGATCAGCCAGCACGGCACCGGCAAGGGCGCGGACACCATCACCAGCGGCCTCGAGGGCGCCTGGACCCCCACGCCGACCACGTGGGACAACACCTACTTCGAGATGCTGTTCAGCTACGACTGGGAGCTGACCGAGAGCCCCGCCGGCGCCAAGCAGTGGAAGCCGAAGAACCCCGAGGCGCAGGAGCTCGTCCCCGACGCGCACATCGAGGGCAAGAAGAACCCGCCGATGATGTCGACCGCCGACATGGCCCTCGGGGCCGACCCCGGGTTCCGCGAGATCGCTGAGCGGTTCTACAACGACCCCGACCACTTCGCCGACCAGTACGCCCGCGCCTGGTTCAAGCTCCTGCACCGTGACATGGGCCCGAAGAGCCGCTACCTGGGTCCGGACGTGCCGGCCGAGGACCTCATCTGGCAGGACCCCGTCCCGGCGGTCGACCACGAGCTGGTCGGCGAGGCCGAGGTCGCCGACCTCAAGCAGCGTCTGCTCGCCTCCGGCGTCAGCGTCTCGCAGCTGGTGCACACGGCCTGGTCGGCGGCCGCGTCGTACCGCGGCACGGACATGCGGGGAGGGGCCAACGGCGCCCGGCTGCGACTGGAGCCGCAGATCAGCTGGGCGGCCAACGAGGGCGTCCGGGACGTCCTGCCGGTGCTCGAGCGGGTCAAGAGCGAGTTCGAGTCGGCGACCGGCAAGCGCGTCTCGCTCGCCGACCTCATCGTCCTCGGCGGCTGCGCGGCGGTGGAGAAGGCCGCCGCCGACGCCGGCGTGCCGGTGACCGTGCCCTTCCGGCCCGGGCGCACCGACGCCTCGCAGGAACAGACCGACGTCGAGAACTTCCGCTGGCTGGAGCCGCGGGCCGACGGCTTCCGCAACTACCTCCAGCCGGGCAGCAAGCTCGAGCCGGAGACGCTGCTGGTCGACCGCGCCTACATGCTGGAGCTCACCCCGAAGGAGATGACGGTCCTGCTCGGCGGGCTCCGGGTGCTCGGCGCCAACACCGGCGGCGTGCAGCACGGGGTCTTCACCGACCGGCCCGGCGTGCTGTCGCAGGACTTCTTCCGCAACCTGCTCGACCTGGGCATCTCGTGGCGGACCGCGGCCGACGCCGAGGACGTCTACGAGGGTCTGGACGCCGACGGCACCGTCGTACGCACGGCCACCGCCGCCGACCTGGTGTTCAACTCGAACTCCATCCTGCGCGGCATCGTCGAGGTGTACTCCGCCGACGACGCCGCGGAGAAGTTCGTGCAGGACTTCGTCGCCGCCTGGGTGAAGGTCATGGAGCTCGACCGCTACGACCTGCGGTAGGCACCACCGTCCGGTTGCCCCGGTCCGCACCCTGCGGGCCGGGGCATCCGCGCGTCCGGGGGTGATCGCCACGCGGGTCAGCCGTTGCCGGGCGGGCGCACGTCGAGCACCCAGACCACCTGATCGCCCAGCTGGATCCGGTCGATGGCGCAGCGCTCCCGCGCCCCCGCCCGACGGGATCCGCAGGGCTCGCGGACACGCTCCGCTGGAGCCCTGCTGGTTCCGGACGGTTGAGCGGCGGGATCGCCTCCTGTCGCGGGCCGCCGTTTCGCGTGCGTTCCTGCTACGGCGTTTACGGTGTGGACACGCGCGCCGTCAGGCATCGAGATGCGACGGCGACCGACACCCACCGAAGGGGCCGACCAGGTGGTTTCTGCGCCCCGCGATACGGACCGTCACAACCGGTTCAAGACGGGCGACGAGCTCACCCGCCTCATGGAGACGCTCCCGGCGGCGCTGGTCCGTCTGGACCGGGACTGGACCATCGCCTACGTCAATGCCAACGCCGAGAAGATCTACGGCCGGACGCGGGACCAGCTCGTCGGCCTGGACGTGTGGGACGCCTTTCCCGAAGCCCGGGGCACGATCATCGAGCAGAGCTACCGCAGGGCCATGGACACCGGTGAGCCGGACACCCTCGAGGTGTACTTCCAACCGCTGGACGTGCACTTCGATGTCCGGATCTGGCCCGACGCGGAGGGGCTGACGCTCTTCTTCCACGACGTGAACGACCGCGTCCGCGCCCAGCAGGCGCTCGACGCGGCCCTCCGGGGGAAGGACGCTGCGGCACGACGCCTGGCCGATCTGAACGCGATCGCCCTGGAGCTGACCGCGGCCGAGACCGTGGACGACCTCGAGCAGATCGTGGTCGGCCGCGGCCTCAGCGTCCTCGGCAGCGACGGGGGCGCCGTCGTGACCCGGGACGGGAGCGGCGGCTGGCGCATGACGATCAGCGCAGCCATGGGAGCAGTCAGCCAGGCCGAGTACGGCGTCGTCCCCTACGACACCCCGCTCCCGGGCCCGTGGGCCGCGCGCAATGATCGCGTCCTGCTCCTCCCCACCCGGGAGTCGGGGTTGGCTTTCCACCCGGTCATGGGCCGCGCCTACGAGAACACCGGCCGGTCCGGCTGGGCCTTCCTGCCCCTGACCGTGCGCGATCGGCGGCTCGGCTGCCTGGCGGTCTCCTGGACCGACGAGCATGTCGTCGACGCCGAGGAGCTGGAGCTGCTGGAGGGGTTCGCCGCGCAGTGCGCGCAGACGCTGGACCGCATCCTCGGCCGTGAGGCCCAGCGGGCCATGGCCGCCCGGGCCGTCGCGATGTCGGAGACCCTGCAGCGCAGCCTGCTCAGCGCCCCAGCCGAGCTGGACGATTGTGCCGTCGCCGTCCGTTATCGACCGGCGCTCGAGGAGGCCCAGGTCGGCGGGGACTGGTACGACAGCTTCCTCACCTCCGTGGGGGTGCTCACCCTGGTCGTCGGCGACATCACCGGTCACGACCAGCAGGCCGCCGCCGTCATGGGTCAGGCGCGCAACCTGCTGCGCGGCGTCGCCTACACCCTGGCGGAGCCACCGGCGGCCGTGCTCAGCGCGCTCGACCGGGCGCTGCGAGACCTCGAGGTGCGCACGTACGCGACCGTGCTGCTGGGCAACGTCGAGCAGACGCCGGAGCAGGCGGCTCACGGCCTGCGGACGCTCCGGTGGTCCAACGCCGGTCACCCGCCACCCCTGCTGCTGCGGGCCGACGGCTCGGCGACGCTGCTGGGCACTCCCCCCAACCGCCTGCTCGGCGTGGACGCCGAGGTACGACGTGACGATCACGTTGTCGTCCTCGGGCCGGGCGATCTGGTGCTGCTCTACACCGACGGCCTCATCGAACGCCGCGGGATGGATCTCGACGACGGCCTGACGTGGCTGACGTCGACCGCCGCCGACCTGCCCGGCCTTGATCACGAGCAGCTCTGCGATGCCCTCCTCGATCTCGTCGAGGGACACACCGAGGACGACGTCGCACTGCTCGCCCTCAGGGTCGAGCGCAGATAGGCACGCCGGCCTCGACGCGCGCCCAGTGGAGGACCACAGCGTCGACCGGCCCCGGCCGGGCCTCGAGAGCACACCACGACCCTGGCCTGATCCGCACGCGTGCTGTGCCCAGCGCCCGCCTCGGCGGGCCGAGGTCATGGACGTCGTCGACCAGTCGCTGGAGCTCATCGTGGCGGCCGGCGAGCTCCCCCGCGCACTGGACGGCGACAGCGGCCGCTGCCCGATCGATGATCGGACGCACGATCGACTGGGCATGTGCGGGGTGGAGAGGGCGCACGTGGTCGCGCTCCCGTCTCGGACAGTGCGGAGGATCCGTGGACGTGCCGGGGAACCTCCGTGGTCGGCGGGCGACGCCCTGCAACCGTTCAGGGGCCGCCCGTCGGAGACCGTGGACGCGTCTGGCCACCGCCGGCGCCGGCGCGCACGTCCTCTACGAACTGCTGGCGGGAGTCGCGATGCCGTTCGCCTCGCGGTTGGGTCCCGGAACCGCGGCGGCGTTCTGGGCGACCAGCACCGTAGCCGCCCATCACCACGCCGGCCGGCGGCCGGCGGCACGGGACGACGTGTTCGCAGCCCTCAACGGTGTCTACCTGTCCGCCGTGATCGCGCACTTCCTCGGCTGGCCCAGGACGACACGGCTGGGCCTGCCCTGGCTGACCGAGTGCGAGGGGCTGACCGGGCCGGTCATCGCGCCCTACAACGTGGTCCTGCAGGTGTCCGGCGTCGCCGCGATCGGAGGGCTCGTCGAGACCCGCCGTGGTGCGGCGTGGGGCGCCCTGGTGCTCCTGCTGACCGTGCCGTGGCTGCTCGGCGAGCAACGCCGGGAGTTCGGCCGCCTCGTCTCCCAGGCGCGCGAGCACCCGGGCTGGTGGAACCGCAGGCTCAGAAGCCAGGGAGCGCGGTCCTGAGCTGGTCCGGTGCGGCCCGTCGATTCCCGAGGGCGGCGTGTGCCCCGCCTCCGATCACCTGTGGACGAGCCTGACGAAGGCCTCGGCGGGCAGCTGCATCGTGCTCGATGGCGAACTCGATGGCCGCCGTCCGGTTGTCGCAGCGCCGGACGTCGCCGGCCCCGTGCGGCCGCCGGGACCCGCGCAGTCCACGGGTTCCCGCCTGCCCTCCACCCGGCTCGTGTGGATACCGGAGAAGTCGATGATCGGGGCCCTCGTCTTCAGCAGCTCCCCGCGCACCTCGTCCACCGCGGCGGTGGTGGTGAACGCCGGAGCGGTCACCGGGCGACCCGCCGGCCCGACCTGCTGCCTGGTCGCCGGCCGGTCGCTGCTGACACGTCCCCTCACCGTTCCGTCGATTCGACTGCGGACGGCGTTCCGGGCACCGTCCCGGACAGTGCACCCTAGGTGCGGTCGAGGGTCGTGAGCACTTCCTCGAGCTCGGCAGCCGCCGCGTGGAGCTCACGGACCACGACCGCCTGCCGCCCCGCCGTCATCCGCCTGGAGGGCGCGGAGGCATTGAGAGCGGCGATGGTGGAACCCCGGTGGTCGCGTACGCCCACCGCCACCGAGACGATGTCCTCGGCCACCTGGCGGTTGGTGGCGTGTCCACGTTCCCTGACCTGGGCCAGTTCGGCGTCGAGCCGCTCCCGGGCGGCCGGGCTGAACCCCTCGCCGGTGTCGAACCGGTGCAGCGCAAGGACCTCGTCGAGCTCATGAGCGGTGAATGAGGCAAGGATCGCCCTGCCCGTGGCCCGTAGGTGAGCGGGGAGCAACTGTCCGGTCCGGTCGGCCACCCGCAGGTCCTGGTCGCTCTCGGCAGCAGCCAGATACCGGATCTTGCTGCCCTCCAGGTGGCTCAGGTGGACCGTCTCGCCGGTCTTCCTCGCCAGATCCGCGAGGATCGGGCGGGCGAGCGTACGGACGTCACGGTTGCGCACCGCAGCCAACCCGAGGTCGAGCAGCGCCGGGCCGGCGACGTAGGGACCCAGGTCGTCCTCCCGCCGCAGGAAGTCGTGGTGGACCAGCATCGCGAGCAGCCGGTGAGCCGTGGACGGGGCGATGCCCAAGGACGCGGCGATCCCCGTCAGTCGCAGTCGTGGTTGGTCACGGAGCATCAGCAGCAGCCGCAGCGCGTTGTCCACGGACGAGATGGGATACGCGGGGGTGCCCTTGGTCACCTTCTCGCGCATTCCAGGATCCTAAACTTCATCCGCCGAGCGCGTCCCGATGCGCAGTTCCCCCGGCGGTCCGGGCGGCAGCGCCCTGCCCGGCAGTTCGCCGGAGCGCACGACAGTGCTGGCTGCCCTCGCTCGCCTGCCTCCGCAGCTGAGGAGGCAGGCGGCACCGCCCGGCCGGGGACGGACGTCCACGACCGCACGTCCGACCGCGCCGGACCCGCGTCGTGCCGCGGAGTGCCGCGGAGTGCTGCGGAGTGCTGCGGAGTGCTGCGGACAGCCCTGCCGTTGCGACAGGGCTGTCCGCCACAGGTGCAGACCGGGGTTGCGGCCTCGTCGCTCCCGACCGGCGTCGCCGGACCGGGAGGAGGCCGTCGCGCACGGCCCCGGGTGCCTCAGGCGCTCGGGAGGGCGACCCCGACGAGGGTGTCGCGGCTGAGGATGGCGGCGAGCTGCTCCTCGCTCCAGCCATCGGTTCCCGCCGGGCGCATCGGCACGACCACGTAGCGCATGTCGGCGTTCGAGTCGTGCACCCTGACCGTGACGTCGTCGGGGATGACCGTCCCGAACTCCTGCAGCACGGCCCGCGGCTCGTGCACCACCCGGGACCGGTAGTTGTCGCTCTTGTACCAGGTCGGCGGGGTGCCGAGCAGGTCGCGCGGGTAACACGAGCAGAGCGTGCAGACGATGACGTTGTGCTCGTCCGGGGTGTTCTCCACCGCGATGAGGCGGCTGCCCACGGGGATGCCCATCACCGCACAGGCCGCCTTGCCGTCCTCCAGCAGCAGCCGCTTGAACTCGGGGTCGACCCAGGCGCGCGCCACCACCTGGGAGCCGCGCTGGGGGTACTCGTCCTCGAGCGCCTCCATGTAGCGCCGCACCTGATCGGCGGTGAGCAGCCCCTGCTCCTGGAGCAGTTCCTGCAGCGCCCGGGAGGTCAGCTCGAACTCCGAGGGCGGGGCCGCGCCGTCGCCCAGCGTCTGCGGGGCGTGCTCATCGACCTCGTGGTCATGGTCATGGTCATGGTCGGGTGCATCGATCGCTGTTCCACTCACGTGGGGTCTCCCATGGTGTCGGTCTGCGGGCTCAGATGAGATCGGCGGCGGGTTCCAGCCAGTGCTGGTACAGCTCCACCTCCAACATGTCGTGGGCGGAACCGGCGTAGTGGGCCCAGACGTCGGCTTGCATGAAACGGACCCGGTAGAGCGTCCGCCGGGGCTCCCCGTCGAACCCGTACGCCAATTCCTCGGGATTCGGGAACTCCCCGCAGATCCGCTCGATCTCGCCGACCTTTCCCCGGATGTAGCTCGGCGTGCGTCGGTGCCCCGGCGGATGTGTGACCCGTACGCGCACCCGGTCGCCGACCGAGAACCGGGCCGCCGGGGCCGGCGTGAAACTGGACGGGCCGCCCGGAGGCGACCCGACAGCTGCGGGGGCGGTCATCATTCCGGGCCCCGGTCACCGACGGCGGTTTCCTGGGCCGCCGTGCACCGGGCCAGGATCTCCGTCATCCGAGCCTCGACCTCGGCGTCGTCCACGACGCCCCGCTCGACCAGGACGGTGCGCAGCCCTACGGCGGCCTTCTCCCAGTACGTGAGCTCGTGATAGCGGTCGCCCAGGTCCTCGTTGGCACGCCGCAACTCGTCGAGCGTGGCGAGGCCACTACGGACCACCACCCCACGCAGCGCGTTGGTCTGACGCTCCCAGAAGGCCATGCCGTGGTCGACGGTGTCGATCGGCCCGGCCTCGAGGCCTCCCATGTCGTGCGGCTGCCGACTGTTTCCAGCGATCATGTGCGACCTACCTCCATGCAGTGCGCGGATGAACGGTTGAGTGGGGCCGCCAGGAACGACCGGCGTGGTCTGGCCGGGTCCAGCGGCGGGGTCGAGCGGCGGGGACGGCGTGGTGCTCATGCGTCGATCCCGACGGGGTGAGGCACGTCCGGGATCGAGCGGTAGCGCAGGCGGGCGAACGCAACGGCGGTGACCACGGACAGCAGCAGGAGTGCACTGCCCATGACCAGGAAGGCCGACCGGGTGCCCACGACGGCCAGCAGGATGCCGAACGCGATGGGATCGACCAGCTGAGCCAGCCGGTTGCCCATCGACCGGACCCCGGCGGCGAGCCCCCGCTCGGCCTGGTCGGTGTGCTCCGCCATCAGGGCCAGGGTCAACGGCTGGGCCAGCCCGAGGGCCAGTCCGTTCAGTGCGGCGAGCACGAGCAGGACCCCGATGGACTCGGTGAGGACGACCGCTCCGACCGTCGCGGAGCCGAGTCCCAGCACCAGCCCGACGAGCACCGAGGATGGCAGCCTGCGCACCAGCAGCGTGAAGACCGGCCGGGAGAGGAAGGCGCAACCGGCAGCCGCGCTGAGGAGTGCACCTACCCAGACCGGCGAGTAACCGATGTCGCTGAGGTAGATGGGGTGGAAGGCCATGCGCAGGTCCAGGGCCACGAGCGCCACGAAGCTGGCCAGGACGCTGAGCCCGACGCCGCGACGGCGCATCAGCCGGAAAGCGTCCGCGTAGGACCCTGTGAGCCTGCCGCCCGGCGCTGTCCGGGAGGCGCGATCGGGTGAAACCGGCCGGTGCGCTGCCGGAGGCAGCCACCAGGTCACGGCGAGCAGGACCACGGACAACCCCACGAACACCGCGAAGCTCGCCCGGTAGTCGATGGCCTCGGCCACCGATCCGCCCAGCAGCGGACCCACGAGCTGGCCGATCGCGACGAAGAACGAGAACGTCGCGATACGGCTGTTGCGGGCATCCCGGGTCTCCGTTGCCTGCATCGGCGACGTAGCTGCTGCCTGCAGTGCCACCCAGGCGGCCATCGTCCCGACGCCCACCACGACGTGACCTGCCACCGCGAGTCCCAGCTCCGCCGGCAGGAGCAGCAGCCCGCCGGCCACCATGCTCCCCGCACCCCATGCCATGACCTGCCGGTCACCGAAACGATCGGTCAGGGACCCGATGGGGATGGCGAGGAGCGTGGGGAGCACCGCGACCGCCGCGAGCGCGGCGCTGGCCTCCCCCGGGGTGATGCCCAGTTGCATCATGGAGGGAGCGATCAGCGGGCGCAGCATCGTGTGCGCGGACCAGTAGACGACCGCCAGGGCAGCGGCGCTGACCGCCCCGCGGACCCCTGGTCTCACGCGCTCTGACGCACGGGCGCCCACGCGGTTGCCAGCTCGTCGCTGGTGGTGACGGCCCCGAAGTACCGCCCCACGGCCGCGACCGTGGCCGCGTGGCTCTCCGGGTGGTAGCCGGCGCAGCAGTCCTCCACCAACGAGACGTGGTACTCGTGGAAGAAGCCCTCCCGCAGGGTCGACTCCACGCAGACGTCGGTCGCCACACCGGTGAGCAGCAGGGACGTGATCCCGGCGGTCCGCAGGACCACGTCCAGATTCGTCCCGGTGAAGGCCGAGTACCGGTGCTTGATGACCACGGGCTCGCCCTCCGCCGGAGCCACCCGGTAGAACTCGGCCCCCCACGACCCGGTGCGGCAGGTGGACGTCGAGGACGGCGTCTTCACCGCAGCCGGCCCCACCGTCCGGCGGGAGAGCCAGACGGGGCTGTCGGTCGTCTCGTCGTGGGTCGTCTGGATGAACACCACGAAGACGCCCGCCGCCCGAGCCGCCTCCAGCAGTCGTTCCAGGCGCGGCACCATCGCGACCGCGCCGGACGTGTCGCTGCCCCCCACGCCGGCGACCCCGGCGGGGTCGCAGAAGTCGTTCTGGACGTCGACGACGATCAGCGCGGTGGTCTCCGGTGCATTGCGGAACGTGGTTCCTGACATGGGGTGGTCCTCCTCAGGACTCTGGTGTGCCTTGGAGCAGTGGGTGCATGCGGTGCCCGCCCGGGGCGGCCAGCTGGGCACAGCGCCCCTCCGTGACCAGGGGACGACGCGGCAACTCGGCTGATGCAAGTCCCCGAAGGTGTCCTGCTGCCGGGGATCGTGGTTGTCGCGCGTTGTCCGCGTCTGGTGTCCCGGCGCCGCACGGAGAGGCGCTGTGGCGGCGGCTTGCCCTACCGGGCTGTCTGCACGGTGCGGTCAGTCCTGGGTTGCCTCGTCGAAGACGGTGGTGTCCGCCGACCGCGTGACGTCGAAGGTCGAGCCGTCATCGAGCGACTCGGCGTAGGCCGAACCCTGGGCCTGGAGGCCGTCCGCGTCGATCGATGCGTCGTCCCGCAGCGAGATCACCAGGTCGTCGAAGGACGCCTCCGCCAACTCCGGGGACAGCGCGAACGTGTCCACGAAGTAGGCGATGTTCTCTTCCCGGTTCGCCGGGTCCTGCAGGTACTCGACGGCGCGGTTGAGCGCGGCCACGACCCGCACGGTCTCCTCGCGGTTGTCCTCGAGGTACTGCCGGGAGACGAGCAGCCCGTTGCCGTGTTCGGGGTAGAACTCCTCGACGCCGGTCAATGCCACGGCGCCTTCGTCCAACGCCATCGCGGCGTACGGCTGCTGGAGCACGGCCGCGGACAGGCTGCCGGCCAGCAGGGACTGGAGGCAGGCCTCGTCCATGCAACTGAGGAAGGTGGCCTCGCCCTCGGCGACACCATGCTCCGCGAAGAGGTCGAGAGCGAACAGGTGAGTGCTGGACCCGGTGTTGCCGGCACCGATCACCGTGCCGGCCAGGTCTTCGATGGCGGAGTACCGGGAGTCCGCGATGAGGCGCATGGGGATGACGTTGTTCACCGATGCGATCGCCACGAGGTCGGCACCACTGACGGCTGCCCGGATCCCGGACCCCAGCGCAGCCACGTAGGGAACGTCGCCGTTGATCGCTGCGGCCACCGCATTGGCGGACGTGACCGCCTTGATCTCGACGTCCACACCCTCGTCCGCGAAGAACCCCTTGTCCAGTGCGAGGTATTCGGGAGCGAAGGTCATGGTTCGACCGGGCACGCCGATGGAGGTGGAGAACTGCTCCTGGCTTCCTGGATCCGGTGCGGGCTCAGGATCCCCGCTGCACGCGGTGAGCGCCATTGCCCCGAGCAGGAGCACGCACGTGGACACCTTGGCTTGACGCTGTTTGTTCATTTCCTACCTTCACTGAGGACGAGCCAGATGATGAACAGGGGCGGCCGCGGGGATCGCGGCCTCGCCCGGGATGCTGGGTTGCGGTCATGACAGGCCGCCGGCCGGCTCCGCGCGGGCAGCACGGGCGGACATGACCCGGCAGGCGTCTCCGGAGAGCAGGCCGGTCCGGGCCCCATCCGGTCTGGGTGCCCCATCGGTCCATCCGGACCGGCGGTACCGACGGCCGTGGTGCTGGTGGCAGGCCCCACCTCAGATGGCGACCCCCTCGGCGACGACGAGGTCCCAGATCCGCTCCTCATAGGCGCGGAACTTCGGGTCCCGGAAGACGGAAGGGTCGCGCGGACGGGGGAGGTCGATCTCCACGATCTCCTTGACGCGGGCCGGGCCCCTCGTCAGCACAGCGACCTTGTCCGCCAGGAAGACCGCCTCGCTGATCTGGTGCGTCACCAGCACGGAGGTGTGCGGCCGCTCCTGCCAGATCCGCACCAGCTCTTCCTGCATGAGGCGCCGCGTCTGGGCGTCGAGCGCAGCGAAGGGCTCGTCCAGGAGCAGCAGATCGGGATTCGTCACCAGGGCACGCGCGAGGTTCACCCGTTGTTGCATGCCGCCGGAGAGCTGGCCGGGGAACTTCTGTTCGTGACCGGACAGGCCCACCAGGTTGATCATCTCCTGCGCCCTGGCCCTCGCGACCTTCCTGTCGACGCCTTGGACCTCCAGGCCGTAGGAGACGTTGTCGATGGCACGGCGCCACGGGAGCAAGGCTGCGGACTGGAACACCATGGCCCGCCGGTTCGACGGCTGCCCCTTCAGCGACTCGCCGCCCAGCGTGATCGATCCACTGGTGTGCTGCAGCAGACCGGCGAGGACGTTCAGGAGGGTGGACTTGCCACAGCCACTGGTACCGACCAGGCAGACGAATTCGCCTTCGGCGATGTCCAGGGAGACGTCCTCGACGGCCTTGAACAACTTGGCATCGGCGACGGGGTATTCAACCTGCACGTTGCGGATCTGGAGCGTGTTGCTCACGGATGAACTCCTCGTAAGGGCGAACGGGAACAGGACGACGCGGCGGACTCCGAGCTCAGCTCCGCCAAGCGCTCAGTCGCTTCTCGAGCCTGGCCAGGGCGCCGCTGAGCAGGACGCCAGCAATGGCGACGATGATCGCTGCGACGAACAGCCGGTCGGTCTGGAAGAGCTGACCGGCCTCGACGATCCGGTAGCCCAGGCCCTCGCTCGAGGCGTACAGCTCACCGACGACCATTCCGATCAGCCCGGTGCCGACGGCAACGCGAAGTCCGGCGATGATGGAGGGCACGGAGCCCGGCAGCACGATCGTCCGGAAGACGGTCAATTGGGAGGCTCCGAAAAGCTTCCCGACGCTGAGGAGGGTCTTGTCCACCGTCTTGACGCCGGAGATGACGGACATGAGCAAGGGCAGGACGGCCATGATGAAGACCAACGCCACCTTGGGTGCGATACCGACACCCATCCAGACGATCAGCAACGGGAGGAAGGCGACGCGGGGAGTGCTGAACAGGAAGTCCACGAACGGGCTCAACGCGGCATGCAGGGTCTTGTACCAGCCCATGGCCAGGCCCAGCGGGATGCCCACGACGACGGCGAGGACGTAGCCGATCACGAACTCGAGTCCACTGATCTTCATGTCCGTCCAGACCAACCCGCTCTGGAAGTACTCGATGCCGGCGGTGACCACGCCGCTCGGGGAACTGACGAAGAACGGCGAGACGATGCCAACGCGGCCACTCACCTCCCACAGGATCAGGAACAGTGCGACCGCCAGCACGGAGATCAGGCGATGGTTGGTCCGCCGGTAGAAGGGGATGCCTTTGGCCGGCGGGGAAACCGGGCCGGTTTCTGCGCCCGGCTTCTCCGGCCGCACGGTCTCTACTGCGCTGGTCATGGCTTACCTCCAGGTTGGACTTCGAAGAAGCGGTTACGGGGGTCGTTCCGCCGAGGTGCGAGTCGGCCGGGTACTCGTCCCACGCCTCGAACCGGGGACGCGCGCCTCCGCCGGCATGCCCGAGGACGTCGAGTGCGTCGTCAGCCGGGTCGGGTCCGCGCTCTGGTCAGTGCGTCTCGAACACGCGCTGGAAGCGGTCGAGGTGGCAGACGATCGCCTGCCATTCCTCGGCGGTCACGGCATCGGGGTTGCCCGCCGGCGGCGGGGCCCCGAACCGCAGGAGGCAGGCCATCAGGAGCAGTCGAGCCTTGGTGGCGGTCAAGTTGCTGCCCGCGATGAACGGGCTGCCCGGCCTGGTGGGCACCATTCCCTCGGCGTTGCCGCGACCCACCTGCACGACCGGCATGCCCTGCGCTACCGCGCGCCGCAGGGCCCCCATCTGCGCTTCGTCCCCACGCCCGAACGGCGCGTTTCCCTCGAGCACGAAACCCGACAGGGGGAAACGGTCCAGATTGCGTTCCACCCGGGCAACGATCTCGATCTCGGTTGCCGCGTCGTCGTTGTAGTCGTCCATGCCGTAACGGGCGTACTTCACGAAGGACACCTTCGGCATGGCGTCGGCACGCAGCGCCCCGTCGCCGTCCTTGACGCGGACCGGCCGATGAGCCGCACCGCCGTCGAGTCGATGCACCCCTGCGGTCTCGGGCGGGATCCGGGTGAGGTTGACCTCCGACCGGTGCGTGTGCGCCTTGGCCGGCCAGAACGTGAGCATCGGTGCGCCGGGGGCACCGATCGTGCCGATGATGCCGCCGTGGCCGCCGGTGGTGACGAAGCCACCGGGGCGCGCGTCGGCCTTCTGCCCGTCGCGCGCGGTGAAGATCTGCTCGTCCTGCACCAGGACGGCCCCGACCGCGTCGGCGCCGTCGGACCCCAGGGAGATGCGCGACCGGATGTAGTCGACGCTGTCGACGATGTTGCGGTCGCCGTCGGCCGACAGGGCACCGTGGGGTCGTTGCGCGGCGTTGCAGCTGATCGGCACGGTTGTGTCGATGAGCAGGTTGAGCCAGTAGGCGCTCTCCTCCACGGCCGGGCTGCCCTCGAGCCAGATCATCCCGGCGTACGACCCGGTGGTCAGCGTGCTCTGCACGGTGTTCGTGATCCGGGCCAGCGTGGGCAGGGCAGGCCCCTCGGGGATGTGCGCCGGGCGGTAGTAGAAGAAGTCCTCGCCCCGCACCTCGACCGGGATGTCCCCGTCACCGACGTCGGTGCGTCGGGCCCCGGGCAGGCCCCCGGTGTAGCCGCCCGACGGAGCCGCCCGGATGAAGTCGAACTGCGCCCTGCCGGCCAGCATGTTGTTGCGACCGGACTCGTCCAGGCCGAAGCGGTCGATCTCCTCGAAGATGCGGGACGCGTCGGGGTAGAAGGTCTGCCGACTCTCGTCCGGCCCGCTGAGCGCCACCAGCCCCTGGTGATCCCAGGCCGTGCCGTGCCGGGTGCGCGCCATGTACGGCAACTGCAGCAGACCGTCCTCCGGACCGAGATCCACCCGGTACACCGGGGTGTCGGTGTCCGCCGCCCGCTCGCCGAGGAAGGCCCCGTCGGCGTCGAGGTAGCCGTCGGGAGCCGCGTAGAGATCGGCGGCGTCAGCCTCCAGCGGATGGGCGGTGAAGGCCTCGACGTAGACGGTGACCGGTGCGGCCAGCCGCTGCGGACGCACGATGTCCTCGGGGAGCGGGCGACCGTCGGGCAGGGTGAGCAGCGGGAGCCCGTGCCGCGCCCGGGCCTTGTTGCTGGTCACCAGCGGCTCGCTGTTCTGGATGGTCGCTGTCGCCCCGCTGAAGACAGCGATCCGGGGGCAGGCGTCCCATTCCAACGGTGGGCGCGGCGGTATGGCGCGGTGCACTGAGAGCTCCGTTCTCGTGATTGCCCCAGAGCTACGGCGAACCGGGTGCAGAAACCTTTCTGGAGATGAACCTAGAAGTCGGTTCTTTCCGCGCAATGAGCATTTCGTTTCGCGCAGATCACGTGTTGTGGGGCTGCGGCCCTGCCGGTGGTCGCGCCTGAGCCCGGCCGTCGACGTCACGCGCTGGCACAGCCCGACCCCCACCGCGGGAGCCAGCCGGGGCGCCGGGACCGCTACGGGCGATCCGGCCCGGGGGACGACGCGGTGGCATCCGCGTGCGCCGCTGCAGGTCGGCCGGCGCACCACGTGCGCATCCCCCTCATGGCCGGCGCGAGCCGCGCCGACGAGGAAGCTGATCGCCTCACCGGCCGGGATCCAGGTGAGGGGCGGTTGCGGCCGTTCAGACGGCTCCCTGATCTCAGCCATGCGCGGTCTCCCCTCCATCGGTGGTGGCGATGGGAGCCACGGCCCTGCGGCATCGACGTGGACGCTGTCGCCGTCCCGGTAGATCCCCGGAAGGAGCTCCAGGGCGAGCGGGTCGGCGATGGCATGGTGGAGGAGCCGCGCCAGCGGCCGGCCTCGATGACTACGACGCCGCTCCCGCCCCGGACCGGGCGCTGATCGCCGGGCTGGCCACCTGCCGCTACCTGGAGCCGCCTCCTGGGGCGACGTCCTCGGTGACACCACCGTCGCCGCCGCCGTGCTCGACCTCCACGGCGACAGGCCCCAACCCCGTGCAACCACTCCACCCACGCGGCGTGGACGCCGCCCTGCGGCTGCGCGCCCAGGGGCCCGCTCCCGCCGACGTCACAGCGGACGAGCCGGACCTCGCCCTGGCCGCCCTGGTGCGCTGCGTCGAGGACGAGCGCTGCAACGGGTCATTCCGGCACCCCGCCGTCCTGCGCGTGACCACCCGCAAGGGGCGGGGAACTCGAGGCCCGCGTCGGGGATCTCACCACGCTGCCCGACCTCGGCGGGAGAGCGCTGAGGTCGGGGCAGTCACCGCTCCCGGACTGCGTAGGTCAGGTGGGTCACCCGCTGCGTCGGCTCCGCGCGGACCGGCTCGAGGGCCACGCGGCCCGCGTCCACGCCTTCGAACAGGCGGATTCCGGAGCCGAACAGCACGGGTGACAGCGCGGTCGTGAACTCGTCGATGAGGCCGGCGTTCACGTACTCCAGGATC